>JBMSHA010000139.1:0-5281 GCA_049416245.1 Flavobacteriales bacterium
CTTGACGAAGACTTGGCCTTGGGCTAAACCTTGGCTTATCCATTGGATCACGTATGAACCCGCTGGCAACGCTGAAGTATCAAATGTATACATTTCAATCCCGGATTGAATCTGAGTTTGCAAAACCACACGGCCCGACAAATCGGCCACAATCAATTCTGAGTTCTGGGAATTCCCGAAGAAATTCAAGACCAAAGCATCTTCAAATGGGTTGGGGTAAGCATGGAATCCGTCGAGGACCAATTCGTCCACCGATACGATGCAAGTAGAGCACTTGTTGAAGCATACCGCATCCAAAATTTCAGCTTCTCCACTGCGCTCATGGATGCGGTTGTAGGCACCAAATCCGTTAGGTAATCCGCAACCGTCAGCTTCGAAATTCGTGATTTCATTGCCTTCTTCATCCAACAAAACACCCGATTCTTCCAGGAAATCAACTCCATTATCACCGGTCGAAGGGTCTCCATTGACAAATTTGTACAGAACGGTAGGAGCTCCACTGATGTTTGCTGTGACTTCGTAGACACCATCGGCATCAGCATCTGTTAACTGCAACGCTCCTGCTTGCCAGTTTGGCGAGGTGAAATTACCAATCACCCACACACCGCTGGCATTCACTTCTTCTTCACTCATGTCCACTCGGAAAGTGACGTCTGCAGGGTCAGGATTTTCAACACATCCCGCTTCACACGAGTTGTAGCAGACTTCGTAGAGGATGTCCTCAGCACCTACGGTCAATAAGCGATTGTCGCTTCCATCCGCCGCGCAGTCGCCAACAATCAATTCGTTGTCCACGTTTCCGTCGCCATTGCCGCTCCAATCGTTTCCGTTGATGAACTTGAATTGAATGTCGCCAGGAGCCAAACCGAGGGTGACTTCCCAAATCCCATCTCCATCATCGTCGCTTAAAGGATTACCAGAAGGGTTCCATCCTTGGAAAGAACCTGCAATATGCACTCCATTTACCGAGACGGTCTCTTGCGTCGTCATGTCCACTCGGAAAGTAACCTGTGTCGGAGACACGCAAGTGCCGCAAGAATTGTAGCAAGGAGCGGCATTGGTAGTGGCATCCCCTACCATGACCATATTCAATCCATCGAATTCCAATACACGGTTTCCAAATCCATCTGCACATTCCTCGCCTGTGAGGTTCTCATTGGGATTGGTCCAACTGTTTCCGTTGATGAATTTGAAGATCAAATTGCCATCCTCGATTGAATCCGTATAAAAAGAAGCCCAGCATTCCCAAACGCCATCACCATCTGCATCGGACATGGCCGTTCCTGCCGGATCCCATCCCTGAAAGTTGCCTGCGACATGAACTCCATTCGGAGAAACCGCTGACTCTACGCTCATGTCAACACGCATGCGAACAGTTGTCATACCGCATGCGGCACAACTTCCATAGCAAACGAAGTAATTGGACTCGACGTCATCCGCACCGACAGTCAAGAAACGATTGTCGTTGCCCGAAACTTCCACTTGGCAAGTAGGCGGAACATCCTCAACAAAATCCCAACTTGCGCCGTTGATGAATTTAAATTCATACGTCGAATCCGCGGGCAAATCGATGGTAACCTCATAAACGCCGTCCATGTTGTCATCAGTCAACATGGTTGCTGCTGGATCCCAACCCTGGAAGCCACCTGCCAAATGCACGCCATCTCCCGACACCGTCTCATTGGTCATGTCGACTTGGAATGTCACTGGGACTTGGGCATGTGCCGTGATTCCAGCAATCAACAAAGCCGATAAAATGTAAAAATTTCTCATTTGATTCATCAAAAGGGTTAATAATGGTGTTCAAAATACACGAAGCGAAATTAGGCGAAATTTTCACCATGTCCCAAATGGCCCATTTGAAACTTTTCAACTGCTTCATGAGGAATTACATAAGGCTTTCCGGACGTCCTATCCCGAATCCCTGCAAGGCTTCAATAAGGGCTTGCGACCAAGGAGCCGAAACGCCTTCCCGATGATTGAAGGATACCAGAACTGTTCGTGCGGATGCCAGAGGGTGCCATGCCCCATCTATGAACTTCACTAATTCATAAGCAGCGACCATGCTCTTCGTTCCAATTTTTTCAACCCACGTGATAATCCGCACTTCATCGTTGAACAGAATCGGCAACCGATAATCGATTTCATGACGAGCCACCACCATACCTGCTTCATTCCAGTCCCATTTTCGTCCAACAATTCCTTCGAAAAAATGGATTCGACTTTGCTCGAAGTAATTAAAGTAAACAGCGTTATTTACAATGCCCGCTGCGTCAATGTCGACAAATCGAATCTCCGGTTGGTATACCTGGCACGGTGGAAGTCCAAATTCTTTCATGCTGCAAAAGTAGTTGCAGGTAACTTTGCAGCATGTCAATAATCACCACAGTTACGCGCATCTTCTGGGCACTAAGTACCATCGGCTGTGTATATGGGTTTATTCATGATCTCGATTCAGTTGCCTGGTTTGCGTCTTTGCTGTCAGCGTTCATTCCGCTTTTGGCGAGTACCGTTTTATCAGGGGACCGGTGGGACCGAAGTTTTTTGAGCATTTTAATCTACACCCTGGACGGGGTGGCTTTGGGAATTGCCAGCGCACACTTCATTATGTTCGGTTTGCACCCCTGGTCTTTGAGTCTTGTTCCGCTGTTTTCAGGGTTGGCTTGGTGGCTACATGAGCGCAACAAGGTCCGCTAAAACGCCCAGAATGTCCAATTGACACGTGATTTTGGCTGAATACACCGGATTTTTCTCATGCTTTTCAACAAAACACCCTGGTTTATCCACTAAATGTACGCTACCCCTTGCCAGGCTTGAAAAGCAGCCTATATATTTGGCGACGTTGAACATTCATTATTTAATCTCTATACCATGAACAAAGCAGAATTGGTAGATGCAATGGCAGAAGGTGCTGGCATCTCAAAAGCAGACGCTAAGCGTGCATTGGACGCATTCGTAGACGCAACAGCTGGCGCATTGGGCAAAGGTGACCGTGTATCCCTCGTTGGATTCGGTTCTTTCTCAGTATCTCACCGCGGTGAGCGTCAAGGCCGTAACCCACAAACGGGTAAGGCAATCACCATCAAAGCCAAGAACGTCATCAAGTTCAAGGCCGGTGCTGAGTTGAGCGCTAAGGTGTAACCAAAAGCCTCAACAAACTGAAAGGCCTCGGGTAATTTGCTCGGGGCCTTTTATTTTTAGCGCATGTTCGACCTTCGCTACCAAGCTCTTCTCCCCTTTTTGAGCCAAGAGCGCCAACAAAAATTCAATGATGTGCTCCAAAACCGAACGCGAAGACTCTGTTTGGTTTTGGAAAATGTATACCAAAGCCGAAACGCCAGTGCCGTCATGCGAACCTGTGACGGACTTGGGATTCAAGACGTGCACTTGATTGAAAACATCAATCCCTGGGTATTCAACCGAGGCGTATCGAAGGGAACCCCCACGTGGCTCACGTTGCACAGATACCGCGAACAATTCGCCACCCGGCAATGCATCCATTCACTAAAAGCGAACGGATATCGCTTGGCGGTCACGTCACCGCACGTTGACGGTTACGAAGCGCATCAATTGCCAACGGACGAACCGATCGCCCTCGTCATGGGCACTGAATTCAAAGGCGTTTCTGATGATTTTTTGGCTGAAGCGGATTACCATGTGTACATCCCGATGGTTGGTTTTGCTGAATCCCTCAACATCAGTGTGGCCGCAGGAATGATTATGGGGAGGATTCTTGAGAACATCCGAATTCAACCTAACGAATCCTGGAATTTAGATGAACAGGAAATGGAAGATTTGCGCACCGAATGGGCAATCAAATCCGTTCGCAAAGCCCCCAAACTATTGCAGCACCTCGGAATTGATCCCCTAACGGGTCAAGCTATAGCGAAATAAAGCCGGCTCGACGCGATTGAAAACCGCGGAAAGAACCCGAATTTTGCAGCCATGAAATCGGGACCACAGGGAACGTTGTCGATCAGATTCTCTGATCTTTTGAAGATGGCGATTCCAATCTCGTTGGGGACGATGCTGCAATTTTTCGTTCTTGCAACAGACAACTTTTTCTTGTCGAGGCTCAGCCAAGAAGCCATCAATGGAGCTGGCAATGCGGGGTTGGTTTATTTGACCCTGGAAATGATAGCCGTAGGCAGCAGTGCCGCCTTGCAAATCGTGATCGCCCGTAAAATTGGTGAGGGAAAGCGTGAAGAGGCGTTTCAGACTTTTCGCTCGGGCCTGATGATTCACTTGGCGATGGGAATCGGCCTCATGGGATTGGCTTGGGGGTTGAACGCGGGTCCGCTTCAAAGCACCATCGCAGACCCCAGAATTCAAGCCGTTTTCAACGAATTTTTCACGGTACGCTTGTTGGGGTTCATCCCCTTTTCCTTGTTGCTTGCTGTCAACGCACTCTACACAGGAATGGCAAAAACATGGCCTATTTTGGTCGTTGGCTTCATCAGCGCCACTTCGAATGTCTTCATGGATGCGGCCTGGGTAGAGGGCTGGTGGGGATTCACTCCCAAGGGGGCCATCGGCGCTGCTTGGGCTTCATTCTTTGCAGAAACCATTGGTTGCGTGCTGAGCCTGGCGCTGATCTTTGTTCTTATTCCCACTGCAATGCGACCCTGGAGTTGGCTCCCCCGGGAATCGCTCAACGCGTGGTGGAAATTGGCCTACCCCTTGATGGGGCAGTTTCTTACCACCATCTCTACCTGGACTGCGTTCTTTTTTCTCGTCGAAAAGGTGGGAGGATTGGAACTCAAGGTGTCTCACTTGACCCGTAATTTTTTCATGCTTGCCTTCATCGTAGCCCAAGGCATGCAGCAGACAACGCGCACCTATGTGAGCGGCCTCATCGGTGAGGGCCGTCAGGCCGAACTCCCCAGCGCCTTGAAGCGAATCGTTACCTTGAATTTAGGTGGGATTCTCCTCCTCTGCCACGGCTATGTGCTCTATCCTGAGTTCCTTGGAGGATGGTTTTTTGAATCTGCCATAGAATTAGAAGCCATGACGCGCACGCTGCACGTCATTTTTGTTGCGGTACTCATTTACGCATTCACCGGAATCATGCTTGCAACCATTCAGGGCAGCGGAGCAACGACCACAGCATTTCGCATTGAAGCCTTAGCAGTGACGTGTTATATGTTTGTTGCTGCTGCCATGACCGTCGTATGGCCTCAGCCCATTTGGATCATTTGGCGCGTGGAATGGGTCTATTTCATACTCATTGGATTGGGAAGCTGGTACTACCTTCGCACTGGACAATGGAAATCCGTCCCGG
>JBMSHA010000140.1:0-5260 GCA_049416245.1 Flavobacteriales bacterium
GATTGGTCAGGCGGCAGCAGCGTATGTGGCAGGCTTGGTGGCTGGCGAGAAATGATTGAACGAATCCGACCGCTGTGCGATCGCCCAGTGGGCGGATTTTTCACCCTTTCCGTGTTTGGATTAGCCTTGATTGGCTGCGGCAGTGAATCCCTCGACTCCCGGCTGGACGGATACACAGGCCCGGTGACCTCGACCTCGGCCTGCAACTCGGAACCCACCGAATCCATCGCGGACCAAATCGCCGCAGCAGGCCTCACGGATTCCGCTGCGACGTGGGCGTACGTATTGGAGGAAGGCGAAGAAGCGGTTTTCACCCGGGCGTGGCTCAGTGAAAGAGCGACCCGCACCATCGACATTCAATACTTCATCTTTTCGATGGACAATGTGGGGATCATCGCGCTGGATTATTTGCTGCGCGCGGCGGATCGCGGGGTGCAGGTGCGCATGTTGGTCGATGACATCATGCTCGATGTGGCGTTGGATGATGTGGCCGCGTTGAACGCGCATCCGGGCATCGAGATTCGCGTATACAACCCGACGGAAGGCAAAAATGCTGCGCAAAAAGTGGCCGCCGCGGTGCGCGACTTCCAAGGCTTCAACCAACGCATGCACAACAAGACGTTTGTCGTTGATGGCCAAGTCGCCATCACGGGCGGACGGAACATCGCCGACGAATACTTCGACTACGATCAGGAATACAATTTCCGCGACCGCGACGTGCTGCTTATCGGGGCGGCCGCCGGTGCGATCGGCACGTCGTTCGACGCATTTTGGGAACATCCGTTGGCTGTGGACGTGGCAGGGCGTGCTGGCGCGGTAGACGGCCTGGCCGCACTTTCGGACCAAATCCACCACTACGCCTGCGATCCGGAGAATTTTTGGCCGGAAATCCGCGCCCTCATCGACGGCATCCCCCAAGCCATTCCGCACATCATCAAAGCCGGCCGCCTCCACCGGGTCGACAGCGTGCGCTTCGTATCGGACGGGCCGGGGAAGAATGCAAGCGGCGGATTCAGCGGTGGCGGTGCGAGCACCGATGCATTGCTCGCGCTGGTGCAAAACGCCCAGGAATCCGTAATGATCCAAAGCCCTTATTTGGTGTTGACCGAACTCGGGATCGGACTGTTTGAAGACGCGGTTGCCCGCGGCGTCGACGTGACCATTTTGACCAACAGCCTGTGCTCGACAGACAACCTGGAAGCGTTCAACGGCTACCAACGCATTCGGGAAGAACTGATTGCGGCAGGCGTCCAAGTCTATGAATACCGACCGGACGCTGCCATCCGCAAGCAGCTGATCACAGCGGAGAAACAAAAACGAGCGGGCTATGTACCGGTGTTTGGGCTCCACGCGAAATCCATGGTCGTCGACGGGCGCACCGTCGTCATCGGAACGTTCAACCTAGACCCGCGCAGTGCCAACCTCAACACCGAGTGCGTTGCCATCCTCTCCTCCCCCCCCATGGCCGCTCAAGTCGAGGCGCTCATGCTCGAGGAGCTCGCTCCCGAAAACGCGTGGCACACCACCTCCGATTGGAATCCCGACAGCGAGGCGGGCGGGTGGAAGCAATTCCGGTGCTGGCTGCGCGGGGTGGTGCCGGCGGCGGTATTGTGACGACCTTGTCAAAATGAAAAAAAGGCTTTGCACTGGTTGCAAAGCCCTTTCAATTTGCTGCTTGAGGTGCGCTATTGCTGCCTCAAGGTTGCAAGATCAATTCGATTTTAGTCGTTAAAGTACCCCCACTTTTTATCGAAATCCACGGCGTCGCCCAAGCGCACGATCGTCATCTTCGTCATGTTGAGCTCCAATTCAGGAGCCGGCGCTGATGAACCTGCCCCAGGCCCCCCTGCCCCAGGCCCCGGTAAAATATTCCAAAAATCATCATCGAGTACAAGGGGAGAAATCATTGCTGAATCAGTCACCGTTATGACGTTAGAGCTTTGAATTGACACAGATGTGTCTGCAGGAAGAAATTGAGGAACTGACAAATCACTCAGCAAATCAGGGATTAACAACGTTGGCCCGAATTCATCGTACAAAGGAGGGAGCTCCCCGCCGAAGAGTATCGCGAGCCTCTCGCTTGAGACGGCTCCGCCTGCAAAAGAATATAACGTATCAGGGTTTGCTGGAGAATCTGAAGTTGTCACTTGGATGTTCGTCTTAACTTGATACACTCCAGGAACTACGCCAATGGATTTCCAATCGGGAAAAGATGAACTCAATGTAGACAAACTGTCCAGAAAGAAATAGGTAGAATCCGAAAAGGTAAAAGCCAACTCCGTCATCGTGATGCCTCGCGTGAGGGTGTCAGAAGAAACTCCTCCCCAATAAGACACAGACATCGGAGTTTGGGAGTTGCGCAAAATGCCTTCTGCGTTGTCCTGAATGGCCTGCAGTCCATAATCTAAGGTCTGTTCCAAGGCCATAGGGTTGACATTCATGTGGAGATTCGTGCCTTGGACTTGGCGGTCAATAACCGACGGCAAGGTTTGAGCCTGTGCAAAACTGAAAGCCATGAAAGCGGCCGAACAAAGAATTGAATTGATGATTCGCATGGAACAAAAATTATGGTTTGAAATTGCGGAGGTATACGCACCCTATCATCGAATGGTTACATAGAATATTGACCTCACTTGCCTATCATGCATCTATCATGCATCCATCATTTGTATTTCTCATCGAAATCGCAGAGGCCGCATTAACTTGGTCGCTGTGTTCACCAAAACCGTCCTCATCCGCCGCAAGCCTCGACTGCTCGTCATCGGCATCGTTCTCGGCATTCTGGCTGCGCTGGCCTTTTCGCCGTTGCTGCTCGGGATGGTCATGATGACCATCGAAGAAGCGGCCACGGGCAAAAACGTCGGCGAGCACAACAGCGTATGGGGCGTGCTGCCGTGGTTGACCATCGGCACGATGGTGATTTTTGGCGGGCCGTTGCTCATCGTGTTGAAACTGACGCTGCTCGGGCTGTTTTATGATGCGATTTTTATTGTGTTGAAGCGGAAGAAGGAAAAAATCTACTCGAACGACTTGGATTGATTGCTTTGAATTTGACGGAAACAAAAAGGCCACCCTTCGCGAGAAAGGTGGCCTTTATTCGGCTCGGATGATCCGTGCCGGAATCGGTGTTCAGCTGATTACTCGATGACGACAGACTCGGTCCAACGTTGGCCGTTGCTCGTGAGAGCGACCAAGTACAAGCCCGACTGAATGCCATTCACTTCGATACGGATCTGCTGCGGATCCTCACCATTGAACTGGCGTTGCAGCACCATTCGGCCCGCCATATCCAACACGGCCAATTCCACCATCTGGGCTTCCTCCACCCCCATCCATTCGATGGTCAAGACGTCTTGGGCGGGATTGGGATAGAGCTTGCCCCACATCATCGGCGTACCGTCAGAAAGATCGTCTGGCGTGGCTTCGAATGAGCGGTTGTCCGGCTCGCCCTCGCAACCGTTGATGTAGATGTCATCGAGGTAGATGTAGTCATTGTTGTTGGAGGCGTCACAGCGGAAGCGCAGGCGGGTCTCGTCCGTGAATTCAGCCGAAATATTCTCGTTCCAGCCTACGTAGGACGTGCCGTTCACAAAGTCTGCCCCGCTGACGTATGTCGCGGCGGTGGTGTACGAGTCTCCTCCGTCGGTGGAATATTCGAGGTGAAAGGATTCCCCAGCTTCCATCGAAGCCGCTTCGAAATTAAACGTCACCGTGAGTTGTGTGAAGGCCGAGAAGGCCAATGCATCCGTGTAAACCACTGAACTTGCGCTGTTATCGCGAAGACGCACACAGCGGGTTCCACTCGTCGCGTAGGCTGCGTCCGCCCCTGAAAGCCGGCAATCCGAACCTCCGTCGTTCCAGATGCTCCAGAACACGGTGCTGGTGCCGTACCCGTTGTTGTAACCGTTGCTGCCGCCCGAATTGCCGTTTCCGTTGCCGCCGGAGTTGCCATTGCCGTTGCCATTGCCACCGGCCGTATGCTCGAAATCTGAGTAGATCAAAGGCGCCGCGAATTCGCATGAACCGTCGTCGCAGCCGGCCGCCGCATCGTAATTGCACGCATCAGCATTGGTGCAACCCGGGTAGGTGCAAGAGTCATCTTCGATGTTAACAGCGTCGTCATAATTGCATGCGAATTCGTCCATGCAACCGAAGACGTCGAGGCATTCGACAGGATCGGGATAGATTTGAATGAAGGTGCAGCCGTCCACGCACAATTGGTATTCGTCTGCGCAAATGGCATCCCACGCGATGAGGCAATACGCATCCACCTCAACCAACCATTCCATGCAATCTTGGCTCTCCGCTTCCGTGTATCCCGAGGGAGGTTGGCAGGTAAACAAAGCGGGACCCGCGGTGTTGCCGGCCGAGGCAGGCAGGTACCACAACGCCCCTGAAAAATCACAAGCTTCGTTGGCCGGGTCGTCGAAATTACAGGCCGTGGAGTCCGAGCATTCATCCAATTGATCACAGATGCCATCGCCGTCGCTGTCGGAGCTGTTGCCCACGCAATTGCCGCAGGCGTCAGGGTAGGTGCACAAAGCATCACCCAATTCAATGGACCACGTATCGCCCGCCCACACCGTTTCATTCAGTTGCCCCCCAATTGTCCAAGGATTTCCATCGGCCGTTTCGTCCGTAGCCACATACAAAATGGCCAAACCGAAATTGACATTGTTCGGATAATCGATGCCATCCAAAACGTGCGTTTGGCCATCGACAACCAATTGCATACCCGGTTCCAGAGAACCTGCCCAAGATTGAATCAACGCTAAATCCGCACCAAAGTAGTTCAAAGAGTACCCGTTGGCTGTCGCAAAAGGTGAAATGGCCAGCACTTCACCGATGAGCGTCGTCGAAGCAGAGGCATCGTAATTGCAAGCCGCAACATCCGTACACCCTAGGCAACTGGTGTAATCACACGCTGCATTGGACGGGTCGTCGAAATTGCAGGCCGCAGTGTCCGAGCATTGGTCGAACGGATCGCACGTGCCGTCGCCGTCGCTGTCCGCGATGCAAGCGCCGGAGCAGGTGTAGCCTGTCTGTGCAATGGTTTGGCCGCAGTCACAGAATGCGTCGGTGATGTACCACGTGTCACCGGGTTGCACGCCGTCGGGGAAGTAAGATGCGAGTGAACCGTACGGATCTCCATCCACCGTGATGTAGACGTAGCGCCAATCGTACTGCTGCGGGCCGCCGAGGTATTGGATAGGGAAAGTCGCGGTCACCCCAGCCGCTGACTCAATCGTGATAGCGTATC
>JBMSHA010000141.1:0-5234 GCA_049416245.1 Flavobacteriales bacterium
CGTCGGCGTTGTCGGTGCCGGAGCCATGGGTTCGGGCATTGCACAAGTTGCTGCCCAAGCGGGACATCAAGTCATTTTGATTGACCAGAATGAACAAGCCCTTGAGCGGAGCCAATCCGCATTGGAAAAGGTGTGCAGTCGTTTGGTGGAAAAAGGCCGCTGGACAAGCGAACAAAGCACAGCCGTTCAGGATCGAATTCAGCGGACCGGTGATTGGTCACTGCTAGAGCCTTGCGCATTGATCATTGAGGCCATCATAGAAGACTTGGACGTCAAAGTCGGGGCATTCCAACAAGTTGAGCGCATCGTTCGTGACGAGGCCGTCATCGCTTCCAACACGTCTTCCTTGTCCCTTACTGCCATTGCTGGAAAACTCCGCCGACCAGAGCGATTCTTGGGACTTCACTTTTTCAACCCCGCCCCGCTCATGGCCTTGGTCGAAGTGATTCCTGCGCTTCAAACAGATTCCAGGCACATTGAATCGGCTTTGGCTTTGATGAAACATTGGAAAAAAGAACCGGTGGTGGTACGCGACACACCCGGCTTCATCGTAAACCGGGTGGCCCGCCCATTCTATGGAGAAGCATTGCGAATTGCCGAGGAAGGACTGGCTGACTTCGCGACCATTGATGGCGCCATGCGAACTGCGGGATTCCGGATGGGACCGTTCGAGCTGATGGACCTCATAGGAAATGATGTGAATTACGCGGTGACGCGTTCTGTTTTCGAAGCATTCTATTTCGACCCACGGTATAGGCCCAGCCTCATTCAGAGGCAGCACGTCGACGCCGGTTGGTTGGGACGCAAATCAGGCCGCGGCTACTACGACTATACCGAGAAGACGACAAACCGTGATGCCAATCATGCCGAGTCCGCTTGGATCCTCGATCGGATTTTGGCTATGCTCATAAATGAGGCGGCCGATGCACTGTACCTGGGCATAGCGTCAGCGCAAGATTTGGAAACCGCCATGACGAAGGGAGTCAATTACCCCAAAGGACTTCTCGTTTGGGCTAATGAAATTGGGCTCCAAGAGGTAGTGAACATCTTGGATGGTTTACATGCGCGCTACGGTGAAGATCGTTACCGGGCGAGCGTGTTGTTGCGGGATTTGGCGACTGAAGGTAAGTTGTTTAACTGCTGAACGTCCAACGCCGGATGCTGTGAATCGAATGCGTCAACACCCCATCGCGCATGATGCCTTCTCGGGTCAATTCATCTGTCCTGACTTCGCCCGCCGCATGAACAATCGCATGGGCGTTGGTGATTATTCCCACATGGATTACACGTTGTTCGGCATTGGCAAAAAACGCCACATCTCCGGGCATTTGACTTTCCCACAGCACGGCCTCCCCAACGTTGGCTTGATCCTTTGCATCCCGAGGAACATTGATTCCCACCAAGCCAAAAGCCAATTGAATCAAGCCTGAGCAATCCATGCCGAAGGCGCTCTTCCCGCCCCACAAATAGGGCGCTCCCAGGAATTGCTTGGCCACATCGATCGCCGAATCGTGTGCAGCGAAGATGAGGTCTGGTGAATCCAACGGTTCCAATGACCACGAACCCAAGCACCACGCATCATCGTTCAGAGACACTTCCGAGCCCGCCAACAACTCCAAGCACACCCCGTCGGAGCGCTTCCAGCTCGATACGGGAGCTTGGATGAGAAACGGATTTGAATCAATGGATTGCAGCTGCCACTGTTTGCGGTCGACCCAGCCCGTGTAGCCATCCCGAATAAGTTGAATCCGAATCCAATCCTTTTCACCCACCTCGATGCATTTCGCGGATTCACCCGCCAATGCCTGGGTGCACATTTCAGCGCGATCCGAAGCTTGAACCCGGAGGGGAGAAAGCGCCACAACGCATGTGAGTTGGGAGTCAAGTTGAACCATGGTTCTGGCTTACAAAGCTTCTACCACCAAGGCTGACGCGCCTCCACCACCATTGCAAATCCCGGCAGCTCCTTTCTTCAAACCGCGTTGTCGCAAGGCATGAATCAACGTTACAACAATTCGTGAACCGCTGGATCCGAGTGGGTGGCCTAGCGAAACGGCACCACCATTTACATTGACTTTTTCTGCGTCAAGTCCGAGCAAGGCCACGTTGACCAGCCCTACAACGGAGAAGGCTTCATTGAGTTCCCACAATTCGATATCTTCCTGTTTCCAATCGGCCTTCGCCAGAGCTATAGGAATGGCTTTGGCAGGCGCAGTGGTAAACCATTCGGGCGCGTGAGCGGCATCTGCTGTGGCCACGATTCGGGCGATAGGCGACCAACCGTTCGCTTGAACGGCTTCTTCCGAAGCCAACACCAACGCACTCGCGCCGTCGTTCAAGGTTGACGCATTCGCAGCGGTGACCGTTCCATCCTTTTGGAAGGCAGGGCGCAAGGATCGGATTTTATCCATCTTCACCTGAGCAAACTCTTGATCGCGATCAACTACAATGGGGTCACCCTTTCGTTGGGGTACGTGCACCGGGACAATTTCATCATCAAACCGGCCCGCTTCCCATGCACGAGCAGAGCGCTCGTAACTCTCGATGGCGAAATCGTCTTGAGCTTCACGGCTGATCTGATGCTCTTTGGCACACAATTCGGCACAGTTCCCCATGTGGGTGGCGTTATAAACGTCCGTCAAGCCGTCCAATAGCATCCCGTCCTGGAGTTTCATGTCTCCGAACTTGGTTCCATTGCGCCCACTGAAATAGTGTGGGACCTGGCTCATGTTTTCCATTCCGCCTGCCACAGCCACATCAATATCGCCTGATGCGATCGCCTGGGTAGCCAATGCGATGGATTTCATACCGCTAGCGCACACTTTATTGATGGTGGTGCAGGGCACGTCGTGAGGAATTCCGGCGCCCATTGCTGCTTGACGTGCAGGTGCCTGTCCCAATCCCGCTTGCAAAACATTGCCCATGAACACTTCTTGGATGGCTTCCGGTGAAACGCCTCCTTGTTCCAGCGCCCCTTTGATTGCAGCCGCTCCCAACTGTGGAGCCGGGACACCTGAAAGCGCTCCTAAAAAACTTCCCATCGGCGTTCGCGCAGCCGAAACAACATATACTGGCTTGTTCATGGTCTTTGAATTTTGGCAAATTTAACGGCTATTGGCTCCCCGAGCAGCACCGATCGAATCGTTTGGCACAGTCCTTGAAATGAATCGGTTACAAGCACCGGCTTAACGCATCAGGTGAATTTGGTTTAGGTTAAGCGAAGCACTGGGAAACGTCCCGGTGCTTTGTTTTTATGATTTGATCATCAGGCAATTAGCCGCCAAATGCAACATTTCACGAACGAAACTCGTAGGAGTTAGTCGATTCTAAACAATTCGTTCTCATGTCCATCCCCGGTATCCCCATCATGCACTCACCAAGCGCACTCGAGCAGTACAAAACGCTCATCCGCCATGTGCATGCGGAGCCGGTCATGATCCGACGAGCCATGCGCATCGCCTTCCGACAATTGAGTCCAAAAGAATCCATTGAGCTCCGCGATTGGCTCGAAAACCGCTACTCTTTATGAGTTAACCTCTTGATGAAATTGGCACCCTTACCGGTGTCTTTTTTTTTGCTCCTCTTCCCTTCGCTCCCATTGAGGTTTGGCTTTGGGGCCCTTTCCACCCTTCATCAAATTCAAAAAAGGCTGAGGCACACGGGACTTGATGGAGATTTCTTCACCATCCGGTCCAATCACGTCGACCCCGAACAAATGCAATCCAGAGCGACCAAGTGGATCAGGCATTTCTTTTCCCTTTCCGATTATTATGCATTGCTGTCGTCGCAGTCCGCTCATGAGCATGGGAACATGCTCAAATCCCGCGTCCATTTTCAACAGCGTATGTGTCGCTGTAGCGCGCATCGTGCGGTATGCAAATTCATGTTGAATCCGCTTCTTTTTCCCCTCCTCACTTTCAAAACAAAACAACACATCATCTGGAGGCAAGTGCCCTTCGACCAAAACATATAGACGCCTTTGAAATTCAGGCCATTTCGCCTGCAGGTGTTTGCGCCAAATCAAGTTTTTTGCAATCAAACTGATGCCCGAGGACTCCTTCTCGATGCGATTCACAAATTGTATGCATTCACACTTCGGACGAGCCTGTTCCATCCAATTTTTCATCGCAGTGAATGACGTTTTCACTTGGGGCTTTGGTGAGGCAAACACCATGCCTGCCGGCTTGATGTAGGCCAGAATGTTCTCGTCCTCGTACACCACCTCGTAGGGTGCCTTCGTTGCCTTTCCTGCTGATTCCGCAGCGGGCGTTAAATCGAAATCCTTGGCGCCCTTTGATTCCTTCGACGACTGCATGGAAGTCCAGGTCACGATTTGTCCTGCCTCGACTTGGGCAGAAGGAATGCGCAAGGGCTTGCCATCCACCGCCACTACACCGGCCTTCACGGCGTTCCGAGCACGGGTGCGGGTGCTGTACTGTCCATGCTCCATCAAAAACTCGAGCAATGAACCGGTTTCGGAGACCTGCTTACTTTCCATGGCGCGAAGTTACGCCATCTTATTCCCCCTCGGTCGACGAGCTCATGGTGTGGAAGACATTTTGGACGTCGTCGTCCTCCTCCAACCGTTCAATCAACTTTTCCACTTCTGCTGTTTCGTCGGGCCCAAGCGCTTTCGTGATGTTGGGCACGCGTTCCAATCCCGACTCGATGATTTCCATGCCATCCCCTTCCAACTTACTCTGCAATTGACCGAAGGACTCAAACGTTCCCGTAATCAGCAGCGCTTCCTCATCCTGCTCGACCTCTTCTGCACCGAAATCGATGAGTTCCAACTCAAGTTCGTCTTTGTCGACACCTTCGGCTTTGATCTTGAAAAAACACACGTGGTCAAACATGAATTCTACACTTCCAGATGTCCCCAGATTGCCATTGCATTTGTTGAAATGGCTGCGCACATTGGCTACCGTGCGGTTGTTGTTATCCGTTGCAGTTTCCACAAAGACAGCGATGCCGTGCGGTGCATATCCTTCAAAATTGACTTCTTTGAAATCGGAAGTGTCCTTGTCCGTTGCTTTCTTAATTGCGCGTTCGACATTGTCTTTGGGCATGTTGGCCGCCCGGCAATTTTGAAGGACCGCGCGCAGCCTGGGATTGGTGTCCGCATCAGAACTGTTTCCCTCTCGTATGGCAATGATGATGTCTTTATTCAATCGTGCGAATGTCTTCGACATTGCGGCCCAGCGCTTAAACTTTCGTGCTTTGCGAAATTCAAA
>JBMSHA010000142.1:0-5212 GCA_049416245.1 Flavobacteriales bacterium
CCTGAGGGTCGCCGTTTTTTATTTCTGAATAATCAGATGACCGAATTACAGGCGTTGAAATGCACAACCGAATAGCTGTGATAATTCTCCTTCGAAAGCATCTGCAAGGGATTCGCGTACGGCCAATGTCACAGCGCAATCCGCTAGAAAGACTTGTTCAGATACGGTGCATTGGTACTTTTCTCCCAAGGAGAGCACCGAACCAATGAGTTCATAAGGACAACGAACACGGTAAGCTTGACGCACAAAATGTTGAGTAATCTCACCATTTCCAATGGCAGCTAAGGTGGCTTCCCGATATGCCTCAATTAATCCGCCGACACCGAGTTTTGTGCCGCCGAAATACCGCACCACGACGCCCAAACACCACGTGATTTCTTTGGATCGCAATGCGCCTAAAATGGGCGGTCCGGCGCTATTCGATGGCTCGCCATCATCTGAAGCCCGCCAATGCCCGCCATCGTGCCCCAAGCGAAATGCATAAGCGTGATGTCGGGCATCGTGGTATTGTTTCTTGAGCGTTAGAAGAATAGCTTGCACCTCTTCTTCAGATCGAACGGGAAAAACAAAGCCGAAGTGCTTCGATCCTTTGGCCTTGAACAAGCCTTCACACGGTGCGCCTATGGTCTTGTATACGTCTGATTCCAAGACTAATGCTGGTATTCAGGAATGAGTTCGGCCAACAGGTTTCGTGTGGCTTGGTGATCTCCACGCTGCTTGCCCAAATCAGTCAAGGCCTGCATGCCGTCTTTGGTGAGCGAGGCTGGCGTGGAGGCTCGCATGATTTTGGCATGGTGAGTAGGCAATAATTTCTCGTTTTTAGAGAGCAATTCTTCATGTAATTTTTCGCCCGGCCTCAGACCCGTGATGGCAATTTTGATGTCGCTCTCAGGTTCCAGTCCAGCCAATGCAATCATTTTCTTTGCCAAATCCAGTATGCGCACCGATTCTCCCATGTCGAATACGAACACATCGTTTTTCTCACCCATGGCGGAGGCCTCAAGGACCAAGGATACAGCTTCAGGAATGGTCATGAAAAAACGCGTAACCGCTTCATCCGTGACGGTTACGGGACCTCCTTGCTCGATTTGTTGTCTAAACAGGGGGATGACAGACCCATTGCTTCCAAGGACATTGCCGAAACGCGTAATCACAGTGCGGATGGACGATTGTTCGGCTAAATTCATGACCAACAACTCCGCAAGGCGCTTGGTGCAGCCCATGATGCTGGTTGGATTCACGGCTTTGTCTGTGGAGATCATCACAAACCGATCTGTTTTGGCAGCGATGGCCGCTTGCAAGACGCGGTATGTGCCGAGAACGTTCGTTTCAAATGCTTGCCAAGGCTGTTGTTCCATGAGTGGAACGTGTTTGTAAGCAGCTGCATGGTAAACGATATCGGGCTTGAAATGCAGCAAGGTAGCTCTGGCCTGTTCCTCATCACGAACATCGCCAATTTGCAATTCCACACGGTCGCGAATGCCCAGCCTGGTCAACTCGAGATGCAAGTCGTGCATGGGGGTTTCGGCTTGATCGATGGCCAGCAAGGCTGCCGGTTGATGACTGAGTATTTGCCGAACAATCTCTGAGCCGATGGAGCCAGCCGCACCCGTGATGCAGACGCGTTTGCCCAAAATGGTGGTTTGAGCTGCTTCATTGGATAATTGAATGGGCTCGCGTCCCAGCAAATCTTCGATGTTGAGCTCGCGAATTTGCCCTACGGATAATTCGCCATTGATCCATCGGTCAACGGGTGGGACATCCAAAGGCCGCACACCATGCCGAAGTGCACTATCGACCATCAATCGCCGCCGCTCGGGATCCAATTGTTGGATGCTCAGAATGAGCCTTTCGACATCTCCATTTCGAAAGAGCCTTTCTGCTTCAGCAGCGTTCACGACGTCGACACCTTCAAGTTTTTTACCAACCTTATTTTTGTCATCATCGATAAAGGCTACAACCCGAAGTCCGGCTTCGCCCAATTCCCGATCGATGGTGTGCTTTACGATCAAACCGGCCTCACCTGCACCAAAAATGGCTACTGGTATTTGCGTTCCAGGAATGCGCCGATTGTATAAGTAGAGCCACTTCACAAACCAGCGACTGCTCACCATCGCACCGCTGGATATCAACCATTCAATACCGATGATGGAAAAAGGGATGAAATAAATGCCTGTGCCAGCATGAGCATTGACCAAATTGAGCGCTACAAAGAACATGCTGCCCAGGCTATTCGAAAGTAAAAGTCGCCGCGCATCAGCCAACCCCGTATGCCTTATGATGCCTGCTGAAGTGCGGAACAACACCATGCTGGTCAATCGGACGAGGATGAAAACGGGTAGGAATTGAACCCAAATCACCCATTCATGGTCCGGTATCCTGAATTCGAAACGGAGGAGAGCGGCCAATAAAAGGGCAAAAACAGAAACCCCTGAATCAATTCCTGTAATGATCCATCGGGGAGCGTGCTGTTGGGGTAATAGCCTTTTCAGCATCGTAAAAGGTGGTTATCCCTCAAAAAGGAAGGACAGAATGAATGAACGCGTTTGTACCGACTCCAATGGCGCAGAGTATCGACTGTCATCTTGGATCAAAATGTTGCGTCCGCCCAGCTCGAATTTGCCTTCGACACTGAATTTGAAAAAAGGAAGGAAGAAATCCATTCCTGCGCCAATATCAACAGACGAATTTCCAGACTCCAAGCGGAGAATGAAATCGCTTTGAAGTTGCTGATTGGTTTCTTCCTGTGATTGCATGTCTTTGCTCAGTTTACCGCCGAGCAGAGCATAAGCTGCGAAATTCCCAACGCGGTCTGTTCGTAGTTTCAGTGCGAGCGGAAAATCGAGGTAAACGGATTCTGTGCGCCTGACCTTCAAATCACTTTCGCCATCTTTTAGAAATCGATACTCCAATGATCGGTCCTGAAATGACAAGCCAGGTAGAAACCTCACGTGTACATTTTTATTGATGTCCCATGAAGCGACAAGGGCCAAATTAAATCCTGCTTGCGGCACGTTTTCTATCCCCAATAGGCTATCGGAAAACGTGTAATCGGGTGCTAGAATGACATCAAAGTCAGAAGAGTTTGCCGATAAAGCAAAACCGAAATGGTACTGCTTGGTGTCAAATGCAGCCAGATTCTTCCGTCCTTGCTGTCCCCAGACCCTTCCAACATTTCCCAACAAGCAGACCAAAAGGCACGATAAAACCGTGAAACGGACTTTCTGTTGAAGGGTGGGGCGTTGCATGCGAAAGAATACTTTGGTAAAGCTACAAACGTTCAAGCACTCCTGCTATTTCATTTGGGTGACACGCCCCATATTTTCGGAAGAATGAATGCAAATATCGCTGACACGATGAGCGAAGTGAATATCCAAGCCATGGCTACCATTCCCATATAAAACAAAGGAGAGAAAAGTGTTTCGATGCTCTCTGATTGCTGGTCGAAAATTGTTTGGGCATCCAGGTGGGAGAGGGCAGGTTGTTGATTTCGGAAAGCAGTAAGTGTGGTTTCATCCTGAACCATTTGCTCGAGCAGTTGCAATTGATCTTGCTTACGCTGCTTCATGGGTTCAGGCACAAAAACGAAATGCCACAATCCCATGGTAAAGACCAATGTGACAGCGAAAATCAGCGTTTGTCGAGCCGTCTGTTTCCAACGATCTAAAAATCCTTCTGCCAAAATTCGAGATTGCATCGCATGGTGTGCTGCAATGATGGTTAGCCACCCCAAATTCGAAAAGATGCCAACTTGATTTGAGGTTTCCCAACTCCAGGTTCCGAGACCGAACCATTTGAATCCGAGCCAAGAGACCAACCCCAACAAAAACAGGCCTTTACCGCTATCCATTCATAGAAGACAGGAATTCTTCATTGCTGCGCGTTTGTTCCATCCGTTCCTTCATGAATTCCATGGCCTCAACCGGGTTCATGTCGGCGAGGTGTTTGCGTAAGATCCAAATGCGCTGAAGGGTTTCTTTATCGAGGAGCAAATCTTCACGTCGCGTTCCGGATGTGAGGATATCGATTGCGGGGTAGATGCGGCGATTGGAGATACGGCGGTCCAATTGTAACTCCATGTTACCTGTTCCTTTGAACTCTTCGAAGATCACCTCGTCCATTTTAGATCCGGTTTCCGTCAATGCGGTAGCAATGATAGACAGGGATCCGCCGTTCTCGATGTTTCTTGCAGCTCCGAAGAAACGCTTGGGCTTCTGCAGAGCATTCGCCTCGACACCGCCACTCAGGATCTTACCCGAGCTCGGTGATACGGTATTGTACGCCCGTGCCAGACGCGTAATTGAATCCAATAAAATGCATACATCATGTCCGCATTCCACCATGCGCTTGGCTTTTTCAAGGACGAGGTTGGCAATGCGCACATGGCGATCCGCAGGTTCGTCAAATGTAGAAGCGATGACTTCTGCATTGACACTCCGCTTCATGTCGGTGACCTCCTCAGGTCGCTCATCAATCAAAAGAATGAGAAGGTAGACTTCAGGGTGATTGAGTGCAATGGCATTGGCTACATCCTTGAGAAGGGTGGTTTTACCCGTCTTTGGTTGTGAAACCAGCATGCCGCGCTGACCTTTTCCGAGCGGTGCAAACAAGTCCATCAATCGAGTGCTTATGTTGCCTCCCCGCGTACTCAAGTTAAAGCGCTCTTGGGGAAAAAGCGGTGTCAGAAATTTGAATGGAATTCGATCACGTACCCATTCTGGAGAACGTCCGTTGATGCTCATGACATCAATGAGCGGATAGAATTTCTCCCCGGTTCGAGGCGGACGCACTTTGGCGATGACTGTATCTCCAGTTTGAAGCGAGAATTGCTTGATCTGTTTCGACGTCACGTAAACATCATCCGGTGAATTGAGGTAGTTGTAATCCGCTGAACGTAGAAAGCCGAATCCTTCTTGTTGGATTTCCAATACTCCCTCAGCCGTGATGATTCCATCAAAGTTGAATCCGTGTTCTTCCGGCTCACTCAAGTATCGGTCTTTTCTGTCGTTCCGTCGATCGTTTCGACGATCATTCCGACGTTCGGTTCCGCGATCGTTTCCTCGGTCGATGTTGCGATCGGTGTTGCGATCGTTTCCTCGTTCGGTGTTGCGATCGTTTCCTCGATCGCTGTTGCGGTCGTTGTTACGGTCGATTCCTCGGTCGCTGTTGCGATCGTTTCCACGGTCGCTGTTGCGATCGTTTCCACGGTCGC
>JBMSHA010000143.1:0-5158 GCA_049416245.1 Flavobacteriales bacterium
AACCCAGTTTGATGTCATCTACGGCAACATCTTGACAGCCAAATGCATTGCTCGCAACCAGGTTTACATGATACTCACCGGGGATGTCCAACATCACTTCCGAATTGAGAAGGTCATTTTGCTCTATGAGCCAAGTGCTGCTGCTTGCTCCGTCGGTTTCGTCCAACAATTTCACCGTCGCACGGTGTGGGTTGGCATTCGGGAATTCCCATCGCATGCGCGCCTCAGGTTTCGGACGTACGACGATCATGTTTTCCACCGTACGCGTCCGGATTGTACCATCACCTGGAGCTCGCACGGATACGGTGATATCGTATGTTCCAGCGTTATCGTAAACGTGGGTTGGCGCAAGATCTTGGTAAAACCCTCCATCTCCTAAATTCCATAAAACCCAACCTTCGCGATCAAGTCCGTTCAAAGAGAAGGACACCGCCGTACCTGCACAAGCTTCTTGGACCGAAACATTGAAATCTGCTAAATCCTCTGATTCTTCCGAATTGCTTGCAGCACCGACGATTTTTACTGCCTCATCATGGCCAACATGGTCTTCGTTCTCAGTTGATACCGCAAGTTTTGCTTCATCTGAAAAGCTTTCTGATTCACCAACATGCGATGATTCTGTGCTTCCAGATTTCAACCCACTAGCCGAGGTTTTATTTCCCTTTCCTCGAACCGTGGTTTCTGGCAGATTGAGAACAAATGTGGTCGACGTTCGCGCCCCCATCACAGGCTTTTCAACTCCATTCCAATCTGAATCAGATTCAGCCGCAAGGCTGGGATCGAGCTTCAACTCAAATGAAATCTTTCCTTGATTTCGTTGATCCTGGGCAATTTGCCAAGGCACAGCAGTCTCACCGTTGCTGTCTCCATTGGATACCTCATCCAGCACAATTTCTGTGATGCCCGCTCCTTCATTTTCGTTTTCTTCGGAAAGCTCAAACAACCACGGTGAGGCCATCCAAAGAGCCAAACCGGCTGCGACTGTAGTCGCCCCAAAAGCGAAACGTTGAGCACTCTTCACCTGCCTCATGAGCTCCGTATCACCGCTGCTCTTCACCATGCCATCCAATTTCGACTCAAAGGCACTCCAATTGCTTTGCACATTCGGCTCAAAGCCGTCAAAGCTGTTTTTCAGTCGATCTAGCCAATTCAAGTTTTCGCTCATTTCGCAACTTTCATTTTATTCTTCGAAAGCAAAGTGTCTCGGACATTTCGCTTCGCTTTGGCAAAGTTTGATTTCGAAGCACCCACCGTAATCCCTAATTTCTCAGCAATTTCATGGTGGCTGTAATTATCAAAGACAAACAAGTTGAAGACCGCTCGGTATGCGGGTGAAAGTTCATTCATCGCATCCAATACGTCGTGAACGGAATACCCGTACTCGAAATCCAACTCTTGCACGTCTTCATTTTCAATGAGCCGTTCGAGCTGGTCGTCTTCCGTGGCGTCAACCGGATGAACAGCATCCTTCCTGATGCTGTCAATGGCTGTGTTTACCATGATTCGTCTTATCCAACCTTCAAAAGAACCTTTCGAAGTGTATCCATCAATGTTCGTGAACACCTTTAGAAACCCTTCTTGCACCATGTCTTGAACGCGATCGGTGTCATGTGTATACCTCATACAGACGCCAAACATCAAACGATAAAACCGTTCAAACACCCATTTTTGAGACAGACGTTTGCCCTGCTTACACCCTTCGATATGTTCCCGTAACTCGTTTTCAGACATGGCTCTCGCCGGTGTTAAGACGTCAACAGTTATTAAAGGTTGCCTTGCCTTTGTAGCTTATGGGACAAGGTAAGCGTATTTTTTTCATTTTCATGGGTTTAGTTCCTCACACTTCCCCGTTCAAGCGCCTTAAATTTGCCTCATGAGAATCGTGGTAGGATTATCCGGTGGTGTTGACTCTTCCGTAGCGGCGCATTTACTTTTGGAGGCAGGCCATGAGGTCATCGGGATTTTCATGCGCAATTGGCACGATGAAAGCGTGGTCATCGACAATGCCTGCCCGTGGATTGATGACGCAAACGACGCCATGCTCGTGGCTTCTCACCTGGGAATTCCTTTTCAAGTATTGGATCTGAGTGCACAGTACAAAGAGCGCATTGTCAACTACATGTTCGATGAATACGCTGCGGGCCGCACGCCCAATCCTGATGTGTTGTGCAACCGCGAAATCAAATTTGACCTGTTCCTCAAGGCGGCCTTGGACTTAGGAGCTGAGGCTGTAGCAACTGGCCACTATTGTAGACGCGATGAAATCACCGAAAACGGCATCACGGAATATCGATTACTCAGCGGAGTTGATGCGAACAAAGACCAGAGTTATTTCCTCTGCCAATTGACACAAGCGCAATTGGCCCAGGCTCGATTCCCCATCGGCGAATTGACCAAGCCTCGTGTCAGGGAAATTGCCACGGAAATTGGTTTGCCCACTGCGGAGAAAAAAGACAGTCAAGGTTTGTGCTTCATCGGAAAGGTTCGCTTACCGGATTTTCTTCAGCAGCAATTGAAGCCCAAACAAGGACAGATTATTGAGATTTCCAGAGAAGTTGCCGCATCGAAGAAATCGAGTTCTGCCTCGATTTTCGAGTCATTGAGTTGGGAAGTCAACGAGGGCAACGAAGTGGGCACGCATGAAGGGGCGCACTATTTTACTGTGGGTCAACGCCGTGGAATCCAAGTTGGAGGCAAACCGCTCCCGCTTTTCGTAATCGAGAAAGATGTCGAGACCAACACGCTTTTTGTGGGCCAAGGCGAAGATCATCCGGGCTTGTTGCGCAGCGGGTTGTCCATGAAACTGGATGAAACCCATTGGATTCGCCCAAGCATGACGATACAAGACGGACAAAACACACGCGATTTTGCCTTTCGGATCCGCTATCGTCAACCGCTTCAATCGGGCACCTTGTTCCGGGAAGGAAATCAACTTTTCATTCAATTTGACTCCGAACAAGCAGGAATTGCAGCGGGCCAATTTGCAGCGTGGTACCTGGGAGATGAGTGCGTTGGTTCCGGTGTGATAGGCGACTGAAGCCACGGATTCGCTTGGCGCAACCTTTTCCGCGTTTCCTTGTTTAAACTGCAAAGCAAAACGATCAGTATGAAATTTCGCCTGTACCTATCGGTTTTAGCCATCCTTTTTTCGGGATTTCTAACAATTTCAGAAGCACAAACGGACTGCGTATATGAAGCGCAGGTTGAATGCTCGACCGCCATGTGGGGCGATGAAATCAGTTGGGAAATCACCAATGAGGCGGGAGAAATCGTCCTCGAAGGCGGCAACTACAGCAATTACGATGCCGACGCTTTTACACACTGTTTCGATGCCGGATGCTACGTGCTCCATTTATACGATTCGTTTGGGGATGGCTGGAACGGAGCATTCATCTCGCTGAATTTTCCCGAACAGGGTTTGATGTTCGGAGACATGACCATCGATTCCGGAAGCTATGCAGCCTTTGGTTTGGCCTTAGGCACCGAATGCGAAGACATTGACACGGGCGGAGGCGGAACAGGCGGCAACACCGACGTATACGGTTGCACAGATCCCGCTGCGTCGAACTTTAATCCGATTGCTACCGTTGATGACGGAAGCTGCATTTACCCATGCGAAGACGGTGGCGAGCAGGCCTTGCTTTACCTCTGCACGTTCAGCCAGGGCCAAAATGTGGCCCTCGAGATCACAGACGAGGAAGGCAATGTCGTTTATAACGGTGACAACTTCAGCAATTTTGACATTGTCTATGTCGACATCTGCCTCGGAGAAGGATGCTACACGGCAACCTTGAGCAACACGGCAGGTGAAAGCGGTTGGTACAACGGTTACTTCTACATCAATTATGGTTGGGAACAAATCATTTATACGAGCCTTCCGGATGACGCCACCGAATGGAGCTTCGATTTCTCCGTCGACGGCTCATGCGGTGATATTTTCGGATGCACCGACCCTGATGCTCCGAACTACGATCCTGAAGCCACTTCCGACGACGGAAGTTGCCTGCCATCTTGTGAATGCGATGATGAACCCCTCGAGCCTGTGTGCGGATTGAGCTGGATCACCGGTGAATTGATCACCTTCGACAACCCGTGTGAATTGGCATGCGCAGGTGCTTATTTTTATTGGGAAGGCGATTGTTCGGAACAACCGGTTTACGGCTGCATGGACCCTGACGCCTTGAATTACAATCCAGAAGCGACGGTAGACTCGGGCTGTCTTTATCCCATCGAATGCGCAGGCAATACAACGCTGCTGGTTTATCCAGAAGTGTCCCCAATTGATGGCGGCGGATGGGGAAACTATCCGCTCTTCAGCTGGTACATCTCTGGTTTCAACAACACCGCTTGGTACAATTATGTACAATACCAAGACGACTCTGGCAATTGGGTAGCTGAAGGCTGCATCGAAGACGGTTGTTACAACTTCACGGTCTACAACAACGGCTATGCCGAAATCGACGGAAGCATCGTAGCTGTGCTCGACGGCGACACCTTGACTTTTGATGTGCCAGCGGATGCATTCCAAACAACGTACGGTCTCGGAGTGAATGTCGATGATTGCGAGCCTTATGTTCCGGGCTGCACCGATGAAGAAGCCTTGAATTACAACCCGGATGCCACTGACGATAACGGATCTTGCATCTATCCGTTGGTTTGCGAAGAAGGCGAAGTACCGGGTCAACTCTATGTCTGCACCTTCTCTCAGGGAGCTGCTGTCGGATTGACAATTGAAGACGAGGATGGCAATGTGTTGTTCGACCAACAAGGATTCAACGACATGGCCATCGTCTACATTGACGTATGCGTGGATTCGACAGCGTGTTACACCGCGACCATGACCAACCTGTATGGCGACGCATCTTGGAACGGTGGGTATTTCTACCTGAACGCCGGAAACGCTCAATTGATTTACGAATACCTCGACTACAGCGCTAGTTCTGAAATGGTTCAATTCTCCATGGATGGCAATTGCGGCGATGTATTCGGTTGCACGGACGAGGCGGCTGCAAATTACAATCCTGAAGCGACCACCGACGATGGCTCCTGCATCTACCCAGTAGATTGCGAAGGCCTGATTACGGTCTCGGCTGAGCTCAACGGTGGAACTTGGGTGGAAGAAATCAGTTGGCTGCTCGTCGGAACGGACGGCGCGGTG
>JBMSHA010000144.1:0-5149 GCA_049416245.1 Flavobacteriales bacterium
AACAGCCGTTCCATCAAACGGCACCATCCCGCAAAATCCACGACTCCGCTTTCAAACAGGAATAGGTCACCCATGTAGGTCGTGACGCCCTCCGCTACGTAGCCCATGCGGCTCGGACACGCTTGGGTGAAATCGTACGGCATCCATTCTGCGGGGCGAATCCGCTTGACGTTCCATGCGTGGTACAGCTCATGGGATGCGATGCCAATGAGTTCCATATGCCCTTCCTCGGTCTGGCATTTTTCAGAAGGTCCCAAGGCGATGACGGTTGTATCCTCATGTTCCACCCCGTGACGGACTTCCCGCTCAGGGAATACATATATAAAGTGGTACTGTGAAATGGGGAAATTCCCGAAGTGGGCAATTTGCGCGTCGGTAAAAGCCTGGTGCTCGCGCACAAAACGATCGGCGTCATGTGTGTGGATTCCGTAGGCCCATATGTGAAAAGGCAAGCCGTGGGATTCATACACATGGTGCCAAAGTTTGCGCGCCGCGAGAATGGGACTGTCCATAACGTGTTGAACGTCCCGTGCCACCCAGTATTCCCCCTCACGCGCCAAACCGGTCGCGACATCCCATTCCGCAGGAACATCGGCCAGTGCTATCCGGTACCCGTATTCCGGGTGATTGGCATCGAAAAGGAAACAATTGACGGGGTTGATATAGACCACATCGTCAGCCACGCCTGTTGAACCGGCGTTGAACAGGTCGGCATAAAAGATCCAGCGCAAGCGTTGCATCCCAGCAGGGACCTGCCAGCGGTGGAGGTCCGATTTCGATAAAGCCTCCCAGGTGCCATCTTCCGATTGGCCCTCCATTTGGTAGATGTACTGAGCAAATTGCCCCAATTCATAGCGGCCTGGCCGCCAAACGGGCAGCTGCACTTCAAAGCCGGTGTGTTCCGGGAAAATTGCTTCGAGCTGAATTTTGGGAGTGCCGTCCAACAGCCGACGAATGGCAATTTCGATGCAAGGATGGGATTCGTTCATGCTCGCTACGAAAACTATTCAAACAATGCCGGAATGGGGCGTCCCGTCGTTGCATTAGGCAAAGGACAATGGATTAAACCGGCCACCGTCGGAGCGATGTCCCGGATGTAGGTGCGTTCGTAAGTGATGCCGACGGGTACATTCCACCCGTAGAAGATGCATGGCACGTGCGTGTCGTAAACGTACGGCGACCCGTGCGTAGTTCCAGAGCGGCTGTACTGAATCCAGCCCGGTTTGGTCACCACCATCACGTCTCCTGAAGCGGATCCCGACCAACCCATGCGCAACCGATCCAGAATTTCATCGCCTGCAATTGCACCCGTCGTGAGGTCTTCCCCGGTGACGGCCATCATGACGCCGGGGTATGTGTTCACGAAACGTTGGATTCGGCGTTGCATTTCCCATCGATCGAGGCCGCGTTCCGCAATGAGGGGGCGGTTGAGGAAAAATTGGTCATTCGAATAATTCAGGACCCACTCACCTTCGCCATACGCTTGAGTCAAGTCGGCCTTGACATCATCGATCATGTTGCCGGGTTTCCAATAATCCACGGGCAACCCCGTTTCCATGGCGTAGGAAGGTACAGTCGCGGCCCCGTGGTCTGCCGATAACCAGCACATCCATTCGCCTGCGCCTACACTCTGATCCAAATGGTTGAATAAAATTTTCAACTGTTGATCCAAGCGCACATACGTATCCATGGTTTCCCAAGCATGAACGCCAAATTGGTGTCCGATGTAATCGGTTGACGAAAAGCTGATGGCCAACAAGTCCGTAATTGCATCCCGACCCATTTCCTCCCCAACAATGGCCGCCATTGCGAAATCGACCACCAAGTTGTTCCCCAACGGCGTGGATTTCAATACGTCGAATCCGTCATTGGTTTCACTCAATTTTTTGAGGTCGTAGGGGTAGGTGGGGTTGTTGTCGCCATCAAAAGGGCGCTCGTAAGGTGTGTTGTCCGCGGTTTGAATGGCCAGTGCTCCTTCGGAAATCCCGATGTTCCATGGGGTTTTCAAATAGCGTTGGCTCCATTTTCCGTCGTTCCATTTTGCCGCCCAGCGGGGCAGTTTCTCCATGTACCGCGTGCTGCTGATGAATTTGCCTTCGTCCTTGCCGTAATACCAATACGCGGCGTCGGCGAGGTGTCCGGCTGGTAGGATGGCGCCGCGGTCTTTCAGAGAGATTCCGACAACCTTGGACTGCATCCCGGTGGCCAATTTCAATTCATCGCCGAGCGTGGACGCTTCCATGCGATGAGGCGACATATGCCCGCTCTGGTCTGTTGCATCATCGATGCCGATTGTTTGAACACGATCATCTGATACACAGTAAACCGATGTTCCGCTGTTCCGATCGTACCAGTCGTTGCCGATGATGCCGTGGTATCGTGGGGTGGTGCCGGTGAAGATGGAGGCGTGCCCGGGACCGGTATAGGTAGGGGCATAACCAAAGTGGTGGTCGCCACACACAAATCCGCCTTCGATGATGCGCTTGAATCCGCCATCACCGAATGCATCCCAGAAGCGATAGAGGTAATCCATGCGCATTTGGTCAACCGTGATGCCGACGACCAACTTGGGGCGTTCACCGAGGTTGGTAGGGCTTTTCGAAGCCACAGGCACTGCGGGTGCTTTCGGCGGAGGTGGAGGAGTTTTAGAGGGAGCTTTTCCAGTTGCTTCTTGCGCTTCACGACGCTCCTTGATCTCATTTTTCTCACGAATCGCATTCATCATCTGCGTCTGCTCATCCACCTTGCCGTCCTTGTTTTTTTGAGGCTCGGGTGGCAATCCGATTTGAGCGCTCATCCAAAATGGTGCACTGAACAAGAAAGTCAAAAAGATTCGAAAAGCGGTTTTCATGTGCATGGTTTTCTAAAGCATAAAGGTAAGGTCAAGCAAATGCGGAATCACCCTCGTGCCGCGCCCCATTGCCACATCCAGATTCCAATGGCGAGGCAGCAAATGAAATTTGCACTCACGTTGCAAACGGCCCAGAGGAGCCCATGCGTCTGATATAACTGAATGGTATCTGCTGCAAAGGTGGAAAAGGTAGAGAAGGCCCCGCAAAAGCCAACAGTCACGAGGGCGATGATGGCTTGATTCCGAGGAGAAAGCGTGTGGATTTCGTTGGCTGTTTGGCCTAAAATAAAGAGCAAAATTCCTGTTGCTAGAACGTTCGATATCAACGTCCCCCAGGGGTTCGTCCAGGACATGTAGGAGACAAATGAGCCCATGCCGTAGCGGGCCAAACTTCCCAATCCTCCTCCAATGAATACGGCCAATAGTTTCATGAAAGCGCTATTCGACCGCCATGGGCGTTCCGACGAGTTTGTGTTGGATGCGCCACATGACGTAGCCTATGAAGGCGCCGAGAAGTCCACCGCCTATGATGTCCAACGGGAAATGCACGCCCAGGTACATGCGGCTGTAACCGATCAAGGCACTCCATGCCAACAAGGTCCACAGCCACGTTCCGCCCCCGAGCAGCAGCCCTATGTACAGTGCGATGCCCGTATAATTGGCTGCATGGGAGCTCACAAAACCGAACCTGCCTCCGCGATACGGAGCGGTTTCCCCCGGTGGCGTCACGAGGTGGACAGCATCGCGCAACTCGATGGAATGCGAAGGGCGAAAACGCTGCACACTGGGTTTGATGATCCGTGCTGAAATCACATCCGTGCCGGTGATGCACAAAGCGAGGAAAAACACCCGGATGAGCGTCCGGTCCCATGTGCGGTCGGATTTCTTCCAGATTTCCCAGAGGAGCAGGAGGTACAGCGGCGTCCACCACCATATTCCCGAAACGGCCCACATGATTTGATCGCCTCCCGCCCACGGTGTATTGAACAGCCGAAAAAGCGCGAAGTCCAAGTTGATGAGCGATTCTACCATGGATTACGAAGCGTAAAGGGCGTCGATTTCGGCTTGGTTGTGTTCTTTAATAGGCTTGCGCTTCAATTTGAGCGTTGGAGTCAATTCCCCGTTTTCAATGGAGAACATCTCGGGTAAAATCCGAATGGCCTTGACTTTTTCCCACTGGGCAAAAGGTTCCATCAACGTGTCGACGTCTTGTTGAATCCGCGCGGCGATGCGCTCGTCATTGCGGATGCCTGCCATACCAGGGAACGGGTGGTCTTTGCGCTTGCACCATTCTTCCACGGCGTCGGCGTTCGGGACGACCAGCGCTCCTGGGAATTTTTGGCCATCTCCGACGACCATGACTTGCTCAATGAACAACGATGCCTTGAGGGCGTTCTCGAGCAATTGTGGCGCTACATATTTACCGCCAGAGGTTTTGAACATCTCCTTCTTTCGGTCCGTGATTTTCAAGAATCCATCGTCCATGCGTCCAATGTCACCTGTGTGGAACCATTCGCCGGACATGACTTCGGCAGTCTTTTCCTCTTCCTTATAATAGCCCATCATCACATTAAAGCCTCGAACCAGAATCTCATCATCGGGTCCAAACTTGACTTCGACGCCTTCGATGAGCTTGCCGACGTAGCCTATACGCATGAGTCCGGGTTCGACATCCGAATTCACCGTGACAACTGGACTCGTCTCGGTCAATCCGTATCCTTCGTAAATCGGAATTCCGGCGGCGCAGAAGAAGCGCGCCAGGCGGGGTGCCAAAGCCGCCGAACCGCAAGCTACCGCGCGGATGTTGTCCAGTCCGAGGGCAGTTTTGACCTTGCTGAAGACCAACTTGCGCGCGATGCCCAATTTCCATTCGTAGAAACCACCGTTTTGCCCATCGGGTTCCCACTGCAATGCGAGGTCGACCGCCCAATTGAAGATGGCGGCTTTTGCGCCACCAGCAGCGCGCCCTTTTTGGACGATTCCGTCGTAGAATTTTTCCAACAAACGCGGTACGGCGGTGAATACCGTGGGTTGGCTATAGGCCAAGTCCTCTTTGATGGTCTCGAGGCTCTCAGCGAAGTAAATGTTCGCGCCAATGTACATGTACAAGTAGTGGAGCATGCGCTCGAAAATGTGGCACACTGGCAAGAAGCTCAACACCCGGTAATCCGAATTCATGAGGACAGGAGGGATCCGCGGGATGCTCTTCATCACGGTTTGGGTGATGTTGTTGTGGCTGAGCATGACACCCTTTGGGGTGCCCGTGGTTCCAGAGGTGTAGATGATGGTGGCCAAATC
>JBMSHA010000145.1:0-5146 GCA_049416245.1 Flavobacteriales bacterium
TCGCATGACATCCATCTGTGAACAAGAAGGCATTCGTCCTTTTGAAATTGTCCAAATCACCAAGTCCAATTTGGTGGAGGTCATTCGATTCGAGGATGCCGATCAATGGTTCAAAGTCAAGATTGCTTTGACCAGTTTGGATGAGGAAAAAGGAAAAGAAAAAGAGTCGTATCAGCACATCATGCTCTCCGCATCGGACGTCCGTGACGCCTTTGACAAGGTGCGCAAACACATGTCCAAAGTAGGTGTGGGCTTCGTCATCCCATCGATTGTTTATCAAAAAATCACCGAGGTATTCCCGTTGGAAGAGGTAGGCGGTTCACATGCAATTGACGGCGCTCCGGTCGTCCACGAAGCGGAGCCGGAAACGGTCTAATCTGTGTACCATTCCCAAGCGGTTCGGTAACTGCCCGTTTCTTCGCACCGTTCGATCAGCTCCCGGTAAAACGCGTCTTGCCCAATTGTTGCGCTGTCTCCAACGATGAGCAAATGATGTTTGGCGCGCGTCATGGCGACATTCATCCGTCGGTATTCTTTCAAAAACCCGATTTCCCCGGTGCCGTTTGAGCGGGTCAGCGATATCACCATGATGTCACGCTCTTGGCCTTGAAAAGCATCCACGGTGGCGCAAGTAATGGAATTCGTTTCAAAACAGTTCGGTCCCAATCGCTCTGTCATTTGGGTGATCAATTGATCGACTTGAGCACGGTAAGGAGCGATGATTCCGATGCTGTAGTCGGGATGATTGGCCAATAACTCCTCCACCCGTTCAATCACAAAACAGGCTTCTTCTTTATTCAGCGAACTTTCCGAACCCGGTGCCTGCTCCTCCTCGAACCCGCGTCCTGCGGTGTCGATGAAGAGAAGCGCCTGCTCGTCGCACCGGTGTTGCGGCATGCCTGCGCTTGCCTGCAATTTGCCTTCATAAAATGCTGCTGACGCTGGAGCCATGATTTGCGGGTGCATTCGGTATTGCTCCGTAAGCATGTGCACTTGAGGCCCCATGGCACGCTCGAGAATACTGATTTCCAAACCTTTCTTGATGGCCTCGTCACTCTTGATGACCGGTGGCAATTGGAATGGGTCTCCAGCCAAAATCAATTTTTTCGCTCTTCGCATCGCGATGAGGGCGGCGGGTTGCATGGCTTGACCGGATTCATCCATGACGACCCAATCAAATTGCATTCGAGCCACCAATTCATCGGCTGCGCCCGCCAAGGTGCAGCAAACGACTGCAGCGTCCCGAACCAATCGTTCAGCGATGTACGATTCCAGATCTGCGGCCTCCGACTCGAGCGATCTTGCCTCGCGCTTGTTATGCGTTCGAGCCGCACGCTCTTCTGGGCCAAAATTTCGATGAAACCGATTCGCCTCTTTCCATGACGCGTCCGCCCGCTTGCGCAATGCTTTGACTTGCTTGAATGAAGCGTCTTTTTCGACTTGCGCATCCAATCCCCATTGAATCACGGATTCGTCGAGACGCATGGGATGCCCAATCCGGACAACGGGCCATCCCCGGTCGGCGCATCCCGTCACCAATAAATCCACTGCAGCATTGCTCGGGGCACAAACGAGCAATTTCTCACCCCGGGTAACCGCCCTGCCGATAAAAGCTATCAAAGATGTCGTTTTGCCCGTTCCGGGGGGTCCGTGGAGAATGGAAAGCGACTTGCCCGTTTCTGCATCCGCAATCCAGGCGCGTTGGCCGGCATTTAAATGGGGTAATTCTGATTCAGGCACTGGCATCGTCGGCTTGATTTCTGCCACCATGTCTTGAATGAAAAGTTCATCACGAAACCTTCGTTCGTCTGGATCTTCCGTGTTGATCCAATGCGAAAGCGCCTCTGCCATCAGTCGATAGGTTCGATCATCCGAACGCTCATCCACCGTCCAGCGCTCGTGCATGGCCGCTCCATCCAGTGGCTCGCCATCGATGATGACTTCCATTTTATCCTTCCGGATTTTGCGCACAATTCCCCGCCGGACGGCGGATTTTTCGATGGGCTGGCCGGCCTCATTGGCTTGATAGAAATGTACGGGAGCCCCCGAACGAAACGCATTATCCAACCCGCCATGGGTCCCTTTTTGCAATTCCAATCGCACCCGTCCACCGAATGTATAGTCTTGGCGATTGATCGAAACGGGGGACCATGTTAAGCCTTCAGCTTTCCTTACTCGCAGACTCTGGCCTTCGAGCACAGTGGCTAGGCGTCGTTCTTCCTCTCGTTGTTCATGGACCAAGGCCTCGGCCAATGCACCGAGTGCAGCAATCACCTCACCCATCAAATCGAAGCCCTGATCACCTTACAATGGTGAAAGAACCGTTCAGGTATTTATACCCCTCTCCTTGATCGATGGTTTGGCCATTGATGTCGTTGATCACCAATTCGGCATCCACTCGTGCAATTCCAAGCACGTAGTAGTAAGTTCCCTCTGCTGCTTCATCGGGCCCAGGACTCCAACCTGCTGTTTTACCAAAATCATTGCTCGTATACATCAATTGTCCCCACCGGTTATAGATGCGGATGGTGCTGCCGTCGTAGCGGTCACTGTCAAGTCCGTATACCATGAACGCGTCATTTTTGGCGTCCCATTGGTTGTTGGCAAATGGCGAGATGACATTGGGAATGGTCAATTCACAAACATCTTCTTGGATATCAAATACACTGGTCGCTGTCCACGTGCAAGGCGCCACCATGGACACCAACACCTCATACAATCCCTCGTATTCCGCCTGCAATACGGCACCTGTGCCCACCACGTCTCCTTCAAAAGTCCATTCGTATGTGTAATCGCTCTCGGCCGTTCCTTCAAAAGTAAAATCCAACGCTACCAAATCAATGGCGTCGTCAGGGCAAACGAAACCATTCCCGTTTACGCCTGTCGGCGGTGGAATGAATTCGACTTCAACGCTCTGGGAAACTTCGCAATTGTCCAAATCCCCACCCGTTACCGAGACGGTCAAAGTCATGACAGTATCTTGTGTGAGACCGTCGACCGTTACATCCGACCCGCTGCCTGTGACCAACCCGGAAGGTTCCCATTCATAATTGTAGGTGAACCCCATTTGCTGATTCAAGACATCACCAGACAGCGAAACCGGAGAACCACAGAAACCTTCGGGCTCGGCAACCGCCACATCCGGGCCGTCCACTACCGTCACTTCCACATCCGTGCTGTAAGTGCAACCGAAATTATTCGTCGCGGTGTAGGTGTAGGTACCCGAGTCAACTGCGACAATCGTGATGTCATTGCAGTCGCTGCTTTCGTTATAAATGTTGGGGCCCGACCAAGAAGAGCTATCGCAATCCGTTCCAAATTCAGGGGTGAACACGATGGGCTCCGGGTACAGTTCCGGATTGAAGTTGATGTTCCACTCAAAAATGTACCCATCATCCGCTCCCCAGCTATCGCATACTTCAATTTCCCATGTGCCGTTCAGAGGACATCCTTCCATGAGGGTAAACGGCTGAGCAGATTCGTAGGTGTCGGAAGCCAACTGACCACCAAAACCCGCATTGTCCGCCCATGTGCCGTTCGTGGCAAGTGGTGACCACCAGTAGTCCCAACCGGTTCCAGGACCCGTGCCGTCTCCTTGATCCGGCACACCGAGGTTTGTCCCACCCCCACCTTGCTGATGTACCGCCATACTTTGACCATTGGGGCAAATGAAGGTAATGGTCAAATCGCCCATGAAGCTATGCTCAAAATTGATAAAAAAGTCAACGATATCGGAATTGGCATTCTCAACAACGGCTCCAGGTGAAAAAGCCGTGAAGGTCAACTCTGCATTAAAGCACTGGGTTTGGTCATCTGGAATGAAGAGCCCTTCTCCAAAATCACCTGTGGGTTCAGAATCATATGTGACCCCTTGCACGACTCCTTCCAAGTCGAACAGTTGTCCCGCACAAATGGTCGCATCCAAAGATGTACCCGTCCAATCAGGATCCGTGGAAACCAAGACGATGTGGTCTACCAGGTTGTTGTTTGAACATCCATCCGGATCATCCTCTGTGATGTTGTTATCGGCAATGTCGAGCTGCACTTTATAGACTCCCGGGGAGTCGAAGGTGTGCGTAACCACTGGGCCGGTACCGGCAGTATTGCCATCATCAAAGTCCCAAGCCCATGAAACAATTTCGAAGTTGTCCGCTACCGTTGAATTGGATGCGTCGAACGTAAGCTCTTCTCCGGGGCACGCGAGGTGGGGTATCGCCTGTCCGCTCTCTACGACAGCGAATGGCCTTTCGCACGGGTACCCACAGCTCATTTCAGCGACAAAGCTGCCTTCACCGGCACCATCGCTGGTGAAATGCAAAGTCAAGCATCCGCCAGGATTGTCTTCAGTGGCAAAAATTTCCAATCCTTGCGCATCATATTCAATATAGGTCCCGATCAAAGGCGCAGAATCGTCAGGACCATCAAAAATTTGCAGAATGTCCCCGGGCCCAAGATTGGCTAGCGCCCAGTAAAGTGTTATGATCGTCTCGGGCGCTTCCGGGCAAACAGTCATGGTGATGTCCTCATTTGGGCCGTAATCACCTGCACTCAATCCAGTATCTACCAAAAACCCTTGGCAGGCGGTCAACTCCGAGTTGGATATTGGAATCTCTTGAGCAATTGAGACCGTTGTGGAGGCAACCAAGGCCATGAGAATAAAGGAACGTAGCTTCATCAGAGCATTGTTTTTCAAGCAAGGTTTCTGCATGCAAGATAGACAACAGAAGCCGAGGGAAGGTTGCCGGTACTTTGTTTAAAAAAAACCAGAAGATTGAGATGAGTCATTCACTTTTTGTCTCCCTCCTGCTTGCAGATAAAAAATCTGACTATCTTTGCCCCCCCAAACGAGGGAAAAAGACCTCTTAGCTCAGCTGGTTAGAGCATCTCACTTTTAATGAGAGGGTCCTGGGTTCGAGTCCCAGAGGGGTCACAAAAAAGAGGGTGTCTTTGACGCCCTTCTTTTTGCACCGCCCAGGTGCTGAAATTGGTAGACAGGCATGGTTGAGGGCCATGTGTCCGTTAGGGCGTGCGGGTTCGAGTCCCGCTCTGGGCACTTCACTCCTACCCGGGTGGCGAAATTGGTAGACGCGCAGTCTTCAGGCGGCTGTGCCTTCGGGCGTGCTGGTTCGAGTCCAGTTCCGGGTAC
>JBMSHA010000146.1:0-5144 GCA_049416245.1 Flavobacteriales bacterium
AGCGCAGCCACACTTTCGTCGAGCACCAAGAACTCCGGCTCCACCGCCAAAGCACGCGCAATGACCAAGCGCTGCCGTTGGCCACCGCTGAAGGCATCCGGTTTTTTGTCCGAATCACTTGGCTCCAGGCCTACTTCGACCAATAATTTGGCTACTTGAGTTTCGGCCTCTCGAGGGGTCAATCCGCGATGCGTCATGACTTCGGCCAGCGCACTGCCGACGGAGAGTTTCGGATTCAAGGCACTGAACGGGTCTTGAAAGACCAATTGCGCCTTTCGTCGAAGCGTACCCATGGTGGTTCGATCTGCTGCAACCACCGGCATCCCGTCGAATTGCACCTCTCCGTGATTTGGAGCCAACATGCCGATGAGCATTCGCCCCAGTGTGGATTTGCCGCTACCACTTTCGCCGATCAGCCCCACGCGTTCGCCGCGTTCGATGGAAAGCGAGACATCTTTGACGGCATCGAATGTGCGTTTCGGGCGACCCCAGAGATTCTTTTCGATGACGTAGGTTTTGGTCAAGGTTTTGGCTTGGATGAGCGTGCCAGTGGCAGCGTGTTGGGGGCGGTGGTCTTTGAGTTTCCTCGCGGCAACCAAGGCTCGGGTGTACGGGTCTTTGGGATCATTGAGGACGTCGTTGACCGTGCCTGATTCGACCAAGTGCCCTTTGTTCATGACCAACACACGGTCTGCGATATCGTGGACCACATCCAAATCGTGGGTGATGAACAAGACCGCCAAATTCCGCTGTTGCTGCAATTTGCGAAGAAGCGCAAGGATGGACTGTTGCACGGTGGTGTCGAGCGCCGTCGTCGGTTCATCGGCGATGAGTATTTCGGGAGAGGCCGCCAGTGCCAACGCGATCATGATGCGTTGCTTTTGGCCTCCACTCAACTCGTGGGGATATTTCTCAAAACTGCGCTCCGGGTCGGGCAATTCGACTTCGTGGAGCAGGCGAAGGACCTGCGACCGGGCTTGTGCTTTCGATTGTCCTGCGTGCACCATCAGTGATTCGGCGACTTGCCAACCCACCCGCATGGACGGATTCAAGGAAGACATGGGGTCTTGAAATACCATGCTGAGTCCTCGGCCCAAGGGTGCCTGCCCCGGTTGACCGGCTGCTGCCCATGCCGTGCCGGTCGGAACATGGGTAACGCGGCCTTGCCGAATGCATCCCGCTTTCGGAAGCAGGCCCATCATGGCGATTGAGGTGACGCTCTTGCCCGAGCCACTTTCACCGACCAAGGCCAGGACTTCTCCCCGGTTCAATTGAAAACTGATGCCGTGCACCACCGTGCTGTCGCCAAAGGCAATCGTCAGATTCTGGATGTCCAACAGCGGTGCTTCGGTCATGGGCAGCGGCGGGATTTACAGGGTTCCGCGGTTTTCTTGCTCGCGTTCAATGGCTTCGAAAAGCGCCTTGAAGTTTCCTTTTCCGAAGGATTTGGCTCCTTTTCGTTGAATGATTTCGAAAAACATCGTCGGCCGGTCGACCACGGGTTTCGTGAAGATTTGCAATAAGTATCCTTCGTCGTCCCGATCGATCAAGATGCCGAGATTTCGCAACGGCTCGAGGTCTTCATCGATCTCCCCAACACGATCGAGGACGGTATCGTAGTACGTGTTGGGCACGCGCAAGAATTCAATGCCACGCCGCTGCAATTCCGTAACGGTTTCGATGATGTTCGAGGTGGCAACAGCGATGTGCTGCACGCCAGCGCCTTCATAGAAATCGATGTACTCTTCGATTTGCGATTTTTTGCGCCCCTCCGCCGGTTCATTGATGGGGAATTTGATGCGCCCGTTTCCGTTGGACATCACTTTGGACATCAAGGCCGTGTACTCGGTTGAAATGTCCTTGTCATCAAACGAGATCAATTGGGCAAACCCCATCACCCGAGCGTAAAAATCGACCCACGTATTCATCTCACCCCAACCCACGTTTCCGACCATGTGGTCCACGTACTCCAGGCCTACCGGTGAAACCGGAACCGTGGGATTCCAAGCTTCGTAGCCCGGCAGGAAAATCCCATCGTAGTTTTTCCGCTCGACAAACACGTGAATCGTATCCCCGTACGTTTCAATCGCGCTCAGCACCACGCGGCCGTTGGCATCCTCCCGGGTTTCCGGTTCGAAGACGCTGACTGCCCCGCGCTCTGTGGTTTCGCGCCAACTTTTCGCGGCGTCGTCTACCCACAGCGCCACTGCTTTTACGCCGTCGCCGTGGCGGTTGATGTGGTCGTTGATCGGCCCTCCCGCTTGGAGCGGTGAAGTCAGGACGAGGGTGATTTTATCTTGGCGTAAGACGTATGATACGGTGTGCTTGTTCCCGGTTTCTAGGCCTGAATAGGCGAGGGGCTGGTACCCCCAAGCGGTCATGTAGTAATACGCGCTTTGCTTGGCATTGCCGCAATACAATTCTACATGGTCCGTGCCGAGAAGTGGCAGAAAGTCTTCGGCTTCGGGAACGATTTTTTCGAGGGTGGGGGTGGCTTTTTGATTCATTGTCAAAAGTTCTTTGCGCTGCATATGGCCTGCAGCATTACATGCCCGGATCGAGCCAAGATTGATGGTAATCGTCGTGTTCGAGTTCCAGAGCCGCAGCCGTTACTTGCAACGGGCGAAAGGTGTCGACCATGACGGCCAACTCTTCGGTTTTCTCCTTACCGATGCTGCCTTCGTAGGTGCCGGGATGCGGACCGTGTGGAATTCCTGCAGGATGCAGCGAAATATACCCGCGATCGATTCCAACTCGGCTCATGAAATCGCCTTCAACGTAGTACAGCACTTCATCCGAGTCGATGTTCGAATGGTTGTACGGGGCAGGGATCGATTGCGGATGGTAATCGTACAGGCGGGGCACAAAGCTGCAAATCACAAACGCATCCGTTTCAAAGGTTTGATGCACCGGCGGCGGTTGGTGAACGCGTCCGGTGATGGGTTCAAAGTCGTGAATGGAAAAAGCGTAGGGGAAATGGTACCCGTCCCATCCGACAATGTCAAATGGATGGGAAGCATATACGTACTCGTGCAGAGCCCCTTGCTTTTTGATCAGGATGGTAAACTCGCCGACTTGATCGAAGGTTTCCAATTCACTGGGGGGGCGCATATCACGCTCGCAGTAAGGGCTGTGCTCGAGGAGTTGACCGAAATGATTGCGGTAGCGCTTGGGCGTGTAAACCGGATGAGCGGACTCAGTAATGAACAGCCGGTTTTGGTCTGAATCGAAGGTGAATCGGTGAATGATGCCTCGAGGAATGACGAGGTAGTCACCCGGCTTGAAGGCAATCTTTCCCAACATCGTATGCAAGGTCCCCGAACCGTCATGAACAAAAACCACTTCGTCGCAATCGGCATTCTTAAAGAACTCTTCATGGCCCATGCTCGTCGTCGGCGCGGCCAAATGAATGGTCACATCCGAATTGAAAAGCACCGCAGTGCGACTTGCCAAATACCCGGGCTGCGGCTTCACGCGAAAGCCTTCAAGCTTGCGACTGAGCAGGTTGTTCTCAACGGCGGCTTTGGGGCTGACGTCAATCGATTTGCCCACGCGTTTTACCATGGTGGGGCGACGCAAATGGTAGAGCAGGGAGCTCATGCCCACAAATCCAATGGTGCCAAACAGTTGCTCGTGGTGCAGGGAGCCGTCCGCTTTTCGAAACTGCGTGTGGCGCTTCGCTGGAATGCTTCCTAGTTTGTGGTAAAACGGCATGCGGAGTTCTTTAACCGCTAAGGTAGTTCGCCTCCGTCCGCTTCGAAAATGACCGGGGGCAATTTTTGCCGTTGGCCCGCGCAGCTTCCAGTCAACCGCTCGGGCCGCGGATGGTGCGCACCCAATTCGGCAGCTTCCCTTCTGGCGTGATGCGCCATTTCAGGGAAAGTTTGCCGTTTGGCGGGACCGGCTGGTCGGGGGAGAGGCGGTTTTTCCGAATCAGCGCGCTCATGCTCACGCCGCAGCGCTGCGAAGCTTGCCAAAGGCTTTCGTTTGGCAACATCTCCAACCATGTCGTCTCACCGCGCTGGCGCTTCGGTTGCAAATAAACCGTTTCACCTTTTCCAGGAGCGTAAGGCGCGTCGGATCGTTCGACGTCATTGTACCGATAAAATTGCCAAAGCATCATGTCCAATTCCTGGGCCAGCGATTCGTATGTGTCGCCCGGTTCAGCGATCATGAATTGGATGTAATTGTCACTCAGTTGAATCGAACGCTGTCCAATGCGCGTTACAGATTTGGCAGGATTCGCGGCATCTTTCGCTGCGATTTCGTTGCGCGTCGCTTCGGCGGTTTCCACGCCTGCCGCAAAGGCCTCACGTTCGGCCTGAAGCTTGAGACCGGCTTGATCATATTCGGCCAAGTCGTACCGTTCTATCAAATCGATAAGCAGCTGGGCATACTTGGGGTTGGTCGCGTAGCCGCATTTCTTCAATCCTTTGGCCCAGCTTGTGTAATCCGTGGGCTCCAAATCAAACAATTCCGCATACCGGTCGCGCTTCAGAAACTCACTGTGATCCGCGAAACTCTGTGATGCGTCATCATACGCCCGGAAGCATTCGCCGCGCCGGTCATCATCGTGGTGCACCCGATCACCGGTCCAATCGCTGTGGCATTTGATGCCGAAATGGTTGTTGGATTTGGCAGCCAATTCACTCAGGCCATTTCCGCTTTCCAAGATGCCTTGTGCCAAGGTAATGCTCGCAGGGATGCCGTGCACGGCCATTTGGTAAACGGCTTCGTCACTCCACCGTTCAACGTATTGTTCCGGTGCGCTCAATTCTCCCGGTTGGGCCACGGCCACAAACGAGACCCCCATGGCCATCCAAAGCAGCATCCACACAATCAATGCGGACAAGCATTTTGACCAAGAAAGAGGGGAAATCGTCGGTATCATGCGCTTAAGTGGCACAAAAATAGCACCAGCCTTTCTGGGCCGATGGTCTGCCGCGGAAGAATGTTCACGAAGGATTGTGAATGGAGCTCCCCGCTTTTTCCTGCATCAATTGGCCTCGCTCATCGTAAAATTTCCATGTGCCATCAGGTTTGCCTGAACGGTCGTAATGTCCTTCGATGAAGGGTTTTCCATTCGGGTGCCACGTTCGATACACGCCAACTTGAACGCCATTCTCATAGGTGTGAACGGACCC
>JBMSHA010000147.1:0-5116 GCA_049416245.1 Flavobacteriales bacterium
GGCTTTTATTATTTCGCAGCTTATTTCCATCATAGGTTATATTTTGTTTTGGTTCTTATTCGTTCCTGGAAAGCCCTATTTGTTTCTATTCGCTCTTCCATTTCATTCGTTCGGAATTGGCAGCCTTTTCACGATCATGATGAGCATGACTGCGGATGTTTGCGATTTGGACGAATTGCAGACTGGTAAAAGAAGAGAAGGTGTTTTGGGGGCGGTCTATTGGTGGATGGTCAAATTGGGCTTTGGTATTGCTGCATTGCTCGGTGGTTTCATCCTTTCAGTGGTCGGGTTTGAGGCCGAAAATGTGACTGATTCGGCCGTAAACGGCATGCGAATGTTCTACACATTTTTACCAATCGCGGGTGTTGTAGGTGCTATTTGGATCATGAAGCATTATGACATTACCGAGGAAAAGGCGGAAGAAATCAAGAGGCAACTGGCAGTCCTTAGAAAGGCTAGCAATTAAAAAAAATAATAATAATTAGTGAAATAACATCATGTCGTATCGGCAAGAAAAAGTACTCTCTCTTACTGGGACTGAAGTCATTAAACTCAACCGCAGTGAATTAAAAAATCACAGCGCACGGCTTTTAGAAGACAAAATGCACGGCATTTGCTTTAGCCCGTATGAAGGAAGCCAAAAACCAGGTGACCCTATAACCGAAACTCAAGTCAGAAGAAAACTGGAATTGTTGCGCCCCTATGCAGACTGGATTCGCGTCTTTTCTTGTACCGAAGGAAATGAAATCATTCCAAGATTGGCCAAGGAGTATGGATTTAAGACTCTTGTTGGAGCATGGCTAGGAGAGGAGCTTGATAAAAACGAATTGGAAATCAATGCCCTGGTGGAACTCGCCAACAACGGTTTCGTTGATGTAGCGGCGGTTGGAAACGAAGTGATGTACCGCGAAGAGATGGAAGAAGAAGAATTGATCGCATACATCCTCAGGGTAAAAAAGCAACTCCCGAAAATTCCAGTAGGATATGTAGATGCCTATTATGAATTCTCTAACAGGCCCATGATTACAGAAGCTTGCGATGTCATTTTGGCCAATTGCTATCCCTATTGGGAAGGTTGTCACATTGACTATTCGCTGCTTTACATGAAGCAAATGTATTACCAAGCCCAGCAAGCAGCACCCGGCAAACGAATCATCATAACCGAGACAGGTTGGCCTAGTCAGGGTGATGCCTTGGGGGCTGCCGAACCAGGACATGAAAATGCATTGAAATATTTTATCAATGCTCAAAACTGGTCAAAAAAAGAAGGGGTAGAAATGTTCTACTTCTCAGCTTTCGATGAGTCGTGGAAGGTCGGAGCTGAAGGGAGTGTAGGGGCCTTTTGGGGACTGTGGGATGAAAGAGAGCAGCGCAAATTTTGACCACTTTAAATACAAAAAATCCTCAACTCGGAGCATAAAAAAAGGAGGCCATGAGCCTCCTTTTTTCATTAAGAAAGTTTGTTTTAGCGACGCTCTCGAGCCTCGCTTTCGTTGCATCGAATGTTGCGTCCCATGAGGTCTTTGCCCTCCATTGCCTCGAGGGCATTTTCGGCTTCTTCTTGGTTCGGCATCTCAACAAATCCGAAACCACGGCTTCTGCCAGTTTCCCGATCGTGGATGACTTTAGCTCGTTCGACCACTCCATGAGCTTCGAACGCTTCTCGAAGGGCGATGTCGTCAACACCCCATGCGAGATTTCCTACAAATATGTTCACACGTAAAAGATTTAAAGAACAAAAGTAAGCCTTAAAACCTTAGGAATCTATTTACTAGTAGAAAACCGGAACCTTTTTGCTCTTGAACCCGTAAATAGCTAAAATCTGTAAAAGAATCTTATTGAAAAACGAGCCATAACCGTTTTAGTCGTGCCAATTTTCAAATAAAATTTTAGGATTTGGTATTTCGTCGATGTTTTTTTGTATCTTTATTTAGAATTATCACAATTAGCGCCATGCGATTTCTTTTGTCCTTCATTCTCTTCATGCCTGCATTAGCTTTCGGACAGCTGTGTTCAGAGCCATCCCCTGTTAGCTACGCTGGTTTTGGGCCACAGCAGACACAAGCTGATTTTTTCGGTGATGCAGATTACCTCGATGGATTAAATAATTCATCCTATTGGTCGTTGGGATCTGGGATCAGCGATAATAATCTCTGCATCAAAGAAAACAGCCAAATCACAACCTTTTTGGGAGTGAAGCTGCGCAACACCACTGCACCCAATGACAATCCCCCGAGTGCAGGTAACAAATATTTCGTGGAGCCAGGTTTCAGCCCGGCAACGCAAAACGGACCCACTGGCAGTGGTCCAGAGGCTACTTGGAACATTCTGATGTACGCCGGAATCGATGGTGGCGCATTCGATAGCGTAGAAGTTGTTTTGCATATTGATTTTGACCCGTGTTACGGGTACAATGAGGACGACATGTATTCGATTAACATTGGCGAAGCGTTTGATAGCAATCCATTCACACAGGCAGAGGATTTCTCGTCATTCGGAATCAACACCAACCTGGGTTCTACGGAAATTGCAAATTTGAATCCGGCAGGAACCGGTTTTGATGCCACCGTTGAAGGTTATTACACCTTTGCGATCGAGGTATTGAATAACTGTGGTACACGCAGAATGTGGAACGAAATCACGGTTTACGTGCAATCAAGCACTACAGCTAGTGGAGACGCGGTTGCCGATGCCGATGGTGACGGCATTTACGATGATAATGAAGTCATCGGTTGCACCATTAAAGCAGCGTGTAATTATGACTGCAATGCTACTTCAAACAGCGGTTGCGAATACACTTCTTGTTCTGGTTGCACCGTGGCTGAAGCTTGTAACTACAATGCTGCGGCCACCATTGCAGATTCAGAATCTTGCGATTATCCCGTGGACTTGTATGGGGTTACCTATGTAGATTGTGATGGAGTATGTTTGAACGACGCTGACGATGATGGGGTATGCGACGAGGCAGAAATCACCGGATGCCAGGATAATACAGCTTGCAACTTTAATTCCGCTGCTACGGACGCTGGGTCCTGTACGTACCCAGCGACACATTATGACTGTGCAGGAAATTGTTTAAACGACGCTGATAGTGATGGTGTATGTGATGAATTGGAAATTAATGGTTGCACCAATGCTTCAGCGTGCAACTACAGCGGAGCAGCAACGGAAGATGATGGCACTTGTGATTATGCTTCCTGTGCGGGTTGTACAGTTGTAAACGCCTGCAACTACGACGCTTCCAAAACCATCTCTGACTTATCTACCTGCATCTATGCAGATGACTGTGATTTTTGCTCAGGACAGACGGACGGTTCAGGCACTGTTGTCGATGGAGACACGGACAACGATGGCACATGTGATACCGATGAAGTTTTGGGTTGCACGGATTCAACTTCTTGCAATTACAATGAAAACGCGACAGAAGAGGATAATTCTTGCTTGTCCCTCGACGCACTTGGTGTATGCGGAGGACCTTGCTTAGCAGATGTCGATGGTGATGGCATTTGTGACGATGCGGACAATTGCACAAACACTTCGGCGTGTAATTATAGCGATCCTTCAAACCTTGCTTGTGAAACCGCATCATGCTCAGGCTGCACCATTGTACAAGCTTGCAACTACGATGCTACGGCCACGATCAGTGCGAATGTAAATTGTGAATTCGCTACGGGATGTGACACATGCAGTGGCGCTACAAACGGAACCGGAACGGTGATTGATGGCGACTCTGACAACGACGGTGTATGCGATGTTAACGAGATTGCTGGTTGCACCGTTGCTTCAGCATGCAACTACAACTCGCTTGCCACAGATAATGACGGGTCATGCCAGTCCCTGGATGCTCTTGGCATTTGTGGAGGAAGTTGTGCAGCCGACGTAGATGGTGACGGAATTTGCGACGATGCAGATAACTGTACGAACACTGCCACATGTAACTACGCAGACCCAGCTAACGAGGCTTGTGAAACAAGTTCTTGTTCAGGTTGCACTGTTGTTCAAGCATGCAATTATGATGCGAGCGCAACCATTAGCCAACCTATTTGCATATATGCTTTTGATTGCGAGACGTGCTCTGGTGATACAGATGGAACAGGTGTCGTAGTCGACGGAGATACTGACAACGATGGATTCTGTAATGGAGATGAAGTTTTAGGCTGCACTGATTCGAGTGCTGTAAACTTCTCACCTTCAGCTACAGAAGACGATGAGTCATGTGTCTTTGTTCTCTCAGGATCTGGATGTAACTATTGTAGTTCTTTTGATCCGGATACTGGCCAATGCAACGACCCCATTACATATTGTAACTACGGGCCGTACGCAAACACAGACAATTCTACGTGTGGCGATCCATGCACAGGTGATGTGGGAGGAAGCCCAGCACCTCTTGGTTTGATTACTACATGCCAATTACCATGGGCCTGTAATTTCGATCAGGAAGGTACTTGCGAATTCACATCTTGTGTGGGCTGCATGAACGATGAAGCTTGCAACTACGACGAGAATGCTACGCAACCCGCGACTTGCACTTTTGATTGCTACGGTTGTACCAATGCAGCTGCAGATAACTACGACGCCAGCGCTACCGACGATGACGGGTCATGTATCGTTTCTGGATGCACGAATGACGATGCTTGCAACTACAACAATGCAGCAACAAGTGATGACGGTTCATGTGAGTTCACCTCTTGTGTTGGCTGTATGGACAGCGACGCGTGTAACTACGATGCGGGTGCCACGCTCAATGAGCTCCTTCAATGTGTTTACGCAACTGGTTGTGATTTTTGCTCAGGCGAGGCAGATGGAACAGGTTATGTTGTAGACGGCGACTCTGACAATGATGGTGTTTGCGATATCAATGAAGTTGATGGGTGCACAGACAATTCTGCTTGCAACTATAACAGTTTGGCAACGGATGATGACGACTCATGTCTATATACCGATGCTTGCGGAGTTTGTGGTGGAACTGGAGTTGACACCGACGGTGATGGCGTTTGTGACACAGCCGAGATCTTTGGATGCACTAACGATGACGCTTGCAACTATGATAACACCGCTACGGAGAACCAAGGTTGTGATTTCACCTCTTGTGTTGGCTGCATGGACAGCAATGCGT
>JBMSHA010000148.1:0-5073 GCA_049416245.1 Flavobacteriales bacterium
CATGGAGCAAGCGGTAGGCGGCAGTCACTTGTTGAGATTGGTAGGCCAATTCCACTCCGGTCTCCAAATAATGCTGAGGATCCACTCCCGATGATTCTCCAGATTCAGCCAATTCTGGAGCGGCCGGATTTTGCAGATACTGACTGTCCCAAATGCCCATGTTCCGCCACGCCCTTCTACCATATCCTAAGTGAATCGCAGCGGTGAGAAATCGCTTCGGTGCGAGTTGGACTTTTTTGTATCCACCGGCAACAACCCGCAACCGCTGAAGCGCTTCGCCCTCTCGGTCGTCTTCAAGAGCTCCGGTCCAGCCGAATTCTCCGCCGCCCGAGCGTTCCGGCACGGCGTAATTCACATACGCCCGTGATGTTGAGTAGTCACTGTTGGCGATGCCCAAGCTTACGGCCCGGTGCGTCAAGTCTAATGTGAACCGGGGTGAAAGGGACCGCTGCAATCCGTTCATAGAAGGACCGTTTATCGCCTGCCCCGCGGCCCAACGCGCCGGAATCAGGCAGGAAATAGCGTCTTGGCCCGTGGCTGTCCCCGTCCAAAGCATCGCAGCCAGTGTGGTCGATGTGATTCCGATGACTTTAGCGCACCAACGTGACATTTTTTGTGGTTTTCAGGCGTGTTCCGTCTTCAAAATGCAAGTTGAGTCGAACCGCGTAGACGGCGGAAGGTGCCGGCTTCCCGCGCTGCATGCCGTCCCAGCCCAGCTCTTCATCCTCAGACATCCATACCTGCTCGCCCCACCGGTTGTAGACGGTCATTTCGAATGATTGGAGCGGCTCCGATCGCACGAGCAGGATGTCATTCACGTTATCACCGTTGGGGGAGAATTGATCCGCAAGGAACCAATTCACCGGGGCATGAATGCAGATTTCTGCCGTATCCGTGGCGGTGCAAGCACCTTCGTTTTCGAGGGTGAGAATTGCGGTGTACTGTCCGGGTTGCTCCGGTGACCAGGTTGGGGTTGAAATGCCCGTGTAGGGGGTACTCCAGATGGCCGACCCGCCTTGCTCCGCGTCGTAAATTCTCCACCAACCGGACGTTGCGTATTGGCTGTAGTCTATCAATTGCAGGGGTAGAAAATCCCAGGCAATGCAGTCGGTGCCTGGGCTCACCGAAAAACCGGCGCTGACAGGGGAAAAGGAGGGAGGAACAGCCTGGTCGCCCACGGTACATCCGTGTTCGAGATGGGTCAATTGCCAGGGGATTTGGTCTCCGGCCATGCCATTCAATACCCAATGGCTGGTGTCGTCTTCCACCCAGTCTGGGGCGATGGGTTCACCGTTCCACCACAAGCCATAACCCTGGGTGTTCGAGGTGAACAACACGCTCGATGGTTCGCCATAACATAAGGTGTCGCCGAATTCCAGGGAATGGGAGGCCGCGGGAACGGCTTCGATGAATACGGAATCTACAGCGGGATCGGAGCAGCCGTCAAACGCCGTCACGACCAGATAGGCCGAAGCATCGCTGATGTAAGTGGTGGTGGCGATTTCACACCCGCCGTTGGACCAAGCCCACGTGGGAAGCACCTCGGGCAAGCGCCCGCCCCAAGCTTCTGCCGATGCAGTGGTGGCCGTTCCGGGACACAGGGTGGAGTCGTTGACCGTCAAGGAAACTTCGAGCGGTGGCAACATGGTGAATTCCAAGGTGTCGAAAGATGCGCACGCCGCTCCATTCCATGCGATGGTTAGCGTGTGAAGTCCGGTGTCGAGGGAGGAAATCCAAAGTTCATCTTCAGGGTCGCCGTCCAAGGTCCATGTGGTGCCTGTGGTGGGGAAGAGTCCCGGGTTCCAAAGTTGGTTTTGATAACACCAAACATCCTCAAACCCCGAGAATGCCGCTTGCTGCCAAGCTTCGACGTTGACTTGAACGATGTCGACGCAGCCGCCGGGAGCCGTCCACGATACGTCTTGCCAACCGGTCGCGGCAGAAGCTGGAGTGAGCACCCCTGTCGTTCCGTTGACGCCACTGCCATTCCACCAGCCGCCGAGCGGCCAATCCTCTTCGGCCAAATCCAGCGGGTCGGCGTCGTTGCAAACCACCACGGGGTCTAAGCCGAGTTCCGAGGGAAAGACTTGCAGTTGGAGCGCGTCAGCGCATGTGTTTGCGGTGAAGGTCAAGGTGTAAATACCGGGCGCAATTTGATCGGGATGAAGGTTCCAATCGCACCAGGAATTGACACTTAACCCGAGGCTGGATCCTGAACCGCCTGATACCGGGGTGGGGCTGGCACCCGGCCAATCTCCGCTCCACACGCCGCACCAGGGAACTGCGGATATGCTGGCGTCATGTAAATCTATCGGCGGCGCACCCTCACAGGTTTCAAAAGCCGAGGCGACATCGGTCATGATGTTGTTTATCGTCAAGGTGTCTGGACAACCGTTTGGCGCGGTGTAAATCAGCTCTTGGCCCCAGCCCTCGGGAGCGCTGCTGGGGTTGAACCAACCGTTGGATGCAATGCCGTCGCCGGTCCAAATCCCGCCCGAAGGAACAGCTTCCGGTGCGGGGAAAAAGGCATCCTGTTCCGGGCAGCTCGTCAAGGATTCCAATCCGATGTCAATGGCCAGGATTTCGGCCTCGGCGACCCGGTTGCATCCGACCAGTTGGTACAGCCAAGTCGCAGGCCCTGCTGCCATGTTTCCGGGGTCAAAACCGTCATTTTGAAGCCCCGGTCCTGACCAGGTTCCGATCAGGTCTTGCTCGGGAAATGCCTGCCATCCAGCTGTTTGACAGATGCTGCCGAGTTGCATCGGTGGTTCATCCGGAACCACATCCACGGTGACGGTGTCCGAGCAGCCCGCGGCGCTTAAAATCAGCTCAAACACGCCGATGGAATCTGGCGTGAACAGACCGACAGGCGTCGCATAGCCTAACCACGTGGCCGGCAAGTTGGAGGCGCCACCCATCGGTATGGGTTCGCCACCCAAGCACGTGCTCAGGTCCACGCCAGCTTCGACGTATTGCATGGTCACGGTCGTGTCGAAAGGGCATCCTTCCGCCGTGGTGTACGTCAGCGTCAGCGTAGGAGGATTCGATCCGTTCGACACGGCGGACAACCCTGCTGTTTCCGCGTCCAGCCACCACGAGCCGCTGGCTTGATACGTGGGTCCGTCCCAACTTCCACCCGCGGGGGTGATGACCAATTCGACATCGCCAGCTGCGCTGCAAATGGGTTCCGAAAATTGGGGCGTGAAGGCGATGCTTTGCCCAGCGATTTCGAAGGAAAAGATTTCGCTGAGGTTGTTCAGCGGTTGGTCCACGTCCAACGTCAAAGTCAAGGGTTGATCATCGTCGAAACACAGGGCAATTCCAGCTGCGGCACCTTCAGGCCATGTCTCCGGAGGCAAAGGTGAGCCCAGACCTGTGGCCAACCAATTGGTGCTGTGGGGAAGGCATCCGTCCGGGTGCCAGAATACATAGACGCAAGATCCAATACAGGCCGCGCCGTCCATCAACCAGTTTCCTGAAATGGGACATCCGTCGGCATTTGCATCAAACTCAACATCGAATCGATACAAGGAATCACAAGCATCGCGCATCTCAACCGGTATGGAGAAAGTCCAGGCGCAGTTGCCCTCCAGGGGGTTGAAGAGTGGCAGGGTAAAACCTGTGGCGCTGTCGCCCGAGCATTGCAACGAGGCAGCGGCGATATTCAAATCCTCCGTTGGGCCGCTCAGGACGGTCAGCGAATCCATCCACACGTCCGTACAACCGACGGGCAAAGAAAAATTGAAATTGAGTGCCGCAGCTCCGCAGGCAACGGGAGTGTCCGAAACGAGAGGAGGGGCGGGCACGGGGGCTTGTCCAATCCATTCCAGCGAAAAGCCACACAAATTGAGGCTATTGTCCGAAGTGAACACAATGGTCAAGGTGCCGGATAATGCGGTGACGGAAGCCGGGACAAAATCGGACCCGGTGATTTGGTTCAATAAGACCCCGGAATCGGCCGGCCCGTCCCATAGCGTAAGAAAATCGAAGCCGTCTTCGATGCAAACGGTTCCGAGGAAATTCACCAAAATCGGCACGTCTTCCTCCAGCTCAACGGTGAAGACAAAGTTCTCGTTGGAGCCGTACTCCTCGCCGTCACCAGAATCGACCAATTGACCAAAGCAATCCGTGACGAGCAAGTTGTCCATGACGTATTCGGTTTGGCCCCAAGCGGCGCAAGTCAGCCAAACAAGCGTCATGAAAAGCACCGCCCTTCTCATCGCAGCGTATCGAGGATCAAGATGGTTTCGGAAGTCACTTCATTCGAGGGGTTGCCCGCTCGATCAAACAATTGAAAGCTCAGCGTCGTCGTCTCTTGCTCACCGTTTCCAAGCAGAAACAAGGGAGGGATTTGCACGTGAAACTCGCCTTCGATGTCCAATTCGATTTGGTTCGGGGTTAACGGTGGCACGTGGTACCAATCATCCGCGTTCAATCGCGAATCCCGCACGCGAAGTGATGCAGAATCTGGATCCGCCTCTCCGATATCGCCTTGGGCATCGCGATAAAACAACGTCACCTCGATCGGATGCTCGAAAGCGCCCACAATCGTTGGTGCTACATGGAGGATGGCAATCTCGGGTGCGACCGGCGCTGGTTCATCGGGTTTGCACGCTTGCAATGCCCAAACAGCTATACCGGTCACGAGGATGAGGTGTCTCCAGTTGTTCATGGAATGTAGATGGAATACAACGGAATCATGTAGGGCTGGCTTCCCGGACCGGGTATAGAGATGGTGTTGGTGCCATCGTCCACATGGGCTTGGATGTACCACACGGACTCCGACGGAAATCCGGTAAAATCAAGGGTCACTCGGTGGGTGTAGGTGCTGGTTCCGCCGAAGAAATTCGCCGCTTCGAAAGTGAACGGTTGGTCCATCTCAATTGACGGTGCGAAGGCCGCACTATCGGGTGCAGAAGCCATACGCAATCCAGCGGTCAACGCATCGATGGGTGTGGAATCGTCGCTGATTGCGAACCACAAATCCACCGGGCCGGCTTCCACCTCGAGGCGATAATTGGCCTCTGGGTTTCGGGGGTATGGGGTATCAAGGTTGCCTGCGGGGAAACCGCC
>JBMSHA010000149.1:0-5002 GCA_049416245.1 Flavobacteriales bacterium
CGAAAACACCCGCTCGGGCATGATGTTGCGGGTGGTGCCGGGCGGCATCAGTTTCTATCGCACATACCGCGGAGACGATTCATTCGACTATGCCTTGGAAAACTTGGATTGGATTATGTTCAATGAGGGTGAGATTACCGAGGAATATCCCTCAGGTTACAGGATCGAGGAGTCGCCATGGTCCTATAGTGGAATTACTTACGAAGAAGAGGCTAAAGCGCATGAAGCATACGTCTATAAGATGCTGCCTGAGCGTTTGGAATATGACATGTTGGATGGATTCGAATCGCCAGAAATGGCCCAGGTGAATCCCTTTGGGGTTTCGAGCATGGATGTTTTGTATTCGGAATTCACGGCCTTCATGCTCAAAGAAGCTCGGAACAACTGGCCATACACACCGAAAATCTTTTCCAAGAATACGGAATACCCATTGGGCTACGAAGATTACGGAAAGAAGAAGATGGATTTCATCAAGGCCAACGGATTCAACACCGTTTTCACCGTTCCGGCGGGTTATGAGATGGCGGAGCACAGCATGGACTTATTTTCCGACCTCGTGGGCATGGTTGTAGGCAGGCTGGAGAGGACGTTGTTCGAGTTGAACTTTAAGATGGAATCCTTGAGCGAACCCAGTGCGGATTCAAGCAAACTGCTCAATCCATGGGGGGATATCGCCATCTTCACGGAGGCGAATACGATGGCAGTGCTTACATTTCCACACGCTTGCCATAGTGAGCGGCGAGACCAAATCGATGGACATTTTGGCGACCGCGTTTTGGATGTGAATAAGGATGAAGAATCCGCGAATTTATGTGTTCGATTGAACCTGAACATTGGAGAATCAGGTACGACCATTGATGCGGCCGATGTCGACTTTTTACGAGGGATATTCGAAGATTATGTCGAGTCCTATTGTGAAGGGGATTGGAGCTGTTTTGCGGATGAATTCTGGCATTTCATTCAGATCTACACGCGGATGCCCGACGGATTGTTCTTTGAAATGGAAGAACTCGGGAAAGCATTCACTTCGATTGACGATTACGACTGGTTTGCAGAAGAGACGAGTGGCTTGATTGGACCTGGCTTGAACATAGCACTACCGTTTGCCGGAACTAGCCAAGGGTTTGACTCTGGAGATATGGATTCGGGCAACATGTGATGCGAAGGGAGCACGTTCGGTCGTGGGATTTGGCGCGGTTACTCAGTCCGCCCGAACAAACAGCCCGACGCTGCAATGCGATTGAACACCTGTCTCAAGCGTGTAAGGCGCTGCCTAGGATTCGATTCGAGATCAATGCCACGCACATCATCCGAACGCAAGAGTGGATTGCAGACGGTCGATCCGTTTACCGCGGCGGAGACGAACGCTCCTGGATGCTTCTGGCGGAAGCTTTGGAAGCGAAAGAGGCATTCGACTTGGTTCACGGTGACCTGTGTGTGCGCAACGTGATTTGGTCCGTGCAGAGGGGTTGCTGCCTGGCGGTCGATTGGGAGCCGGATTTGGTTCAATGGGTCGGGAACCAGCGTGTCTACAAGGTTACCAAGGGCTACGTCCATCCGAAAGATTGGGGCACGGCGGAGCCCTTTTCACAGCAAAGCGATCGCTATGCCTTCGTGCGGTGCCTAGAGCAGGTCAGGCGTGTCGAGTTGCTATCAGAAGCGGACGCCGTTCAATCAAGGTCGTACTCAGAATGGGTGAAAGAGGCATTTTGGAAATTGTGAGTTCTGGATTGAATTGGCATTGATATTTCAGTAGATTTATCTCATGTCAAAAAATTACTACCTCGGTTGCATCAGCAACGAACAAACATACATTCAGCAAAACCGAAGGGACATTGAAAAATTGTCCTCTGAAAATCGGAAGCTGATGGAGAAAAAAAAGTACGCGCGAGAGCAGGCAAAAAGAGCCATCAAATCCGCATCGAACGCCGACTCCAAAGCTCGGGCCCGCGCCTCAAGAGACCGCGAATTGGATCAAATTGACTTGAAACGTTTACGCAACAAAGAGAAGGTGCTGGAGCTGCGCGAAAAAATCAAATCACGTCGTGAAAAGATCCAGGACTACCGTCAAAAAATTCGCGACCTGCGCCGATAAATCGAATAAAATCAATCATGTTTAAGAACATCATCAACCGGGTTGTCGATAGTTTTGACAAGCAAGAATTCAGTGTCAAGCCCCAAAAGAAATTGAAGACCATTTCAAAGGATTTTGAGGAGGCCTTCGGACTGGAGTTGGTTTTTTACAAAGGAAAAAAAATTGCAGAGGGCGATTTGACGTTGGCGGGACTGAACCGAAAGACAGCAGAAGAGGTCGACACGAAGGCGGAAGACTTGCAGATCAAAGCCAGTATGACCGTTGGAGAAGCCGAAGCGGTTTTCAAAGATGCATTTGGCACCACCATTCAGATCAAATCAAACGGCGTTCTTGTGGATAATGCGCTCTCATTAGGCGATGCGCGTCGTCAAGCCGAAGCGGAGTCTTAAGCGAGCGAACCTTTCTGCTGCCAGAACACGGGAATTTCATCATGTGAGGTGGCAATCTCTTGGAATGCCACGTTGGCTGTCGAATATGCTCGCCAATCCTCCATGGCTTGCCAATCGAAGCCATCAGGACAGTAGAACACATGGATTGGACAATGGATGAGGCCCAGCTGATGGTATTGCTCGATGAGGTTTTCATGCTTGAGCAAGGTTTTGACCATGGCTTCGCGGTCGAGGCCTTCCTCCGTGAATTGCTCTAACATTTCAACGAGTGCAGGCCGCAGTGAGGTGATGGGGTCCGTGCTTTCGGGAGGAAGCTTTTGGGCGGGCTTGTCCCAAACCACCAAAGAGCCCACACTGACTCCGGCTTGCTCCAAGCGTTTGATGACTTCAAAGGCGACGATTCCACCCATGGAATAAGCCACAACGCGGCCAATACGTTGAGGCAAAGCCCCCGATGATTGGTACGCTGCAAGAAGTAAATCCGCCAGCTCCTCGATGCTTTCATAGGGCGTTTCTTCTCCAAGCGATGCGGGATAATGGAAGGCGACGCTTCGGTGCCCTGGGGTCAGGGGATACGAATTGAATACCAAGCCCAATCCCATGATGGGTGGAAAGTACCAATCCTCTGTGGCCTCTGCATCTGTTCCCGATTTCAATTCCCAGAACAGGTCTTGCCGTGTGGATTTCAGCGAAGCAAAGCGATCCAGCGTTTCCCAATTCGGGCTGCGAAAAAACACCGTCGGCGGAATCGTAAGTTGCTGTGACGTCTTCAATTCCTTCAAAAACAGGAGTGCCTTCAAACTGGTTCCGCCGCCTTGGAAAAAATGAGGATGGTCCGAATCGGGAACATATTTCTTCCACAGCGCGGCCCACGGTGCGTCTGATTTGATCTGCACATCGCCGGCTGCGGGCACGCCGTCAACCAGCTGAAATGGCGCCGGCTCAACGCTGTTGGCGGCTAGCGTTTGCACAGCCTGAAGGTAAGCGCGACTGAAGCCAATGACCTCGGCTTCTTTGAAATAGCCACTGTCGTATTCCCATCGAAGGAGAACTTGGTCACTGATGGTTTCGACATAAAGCGTCAGCGGCAAGCGTGGCCGCGAAATGCCTTCCAAAGCAAGTTCTCCATCCGCAAGCTGCACGGGGTGTTGGATGACCAATCCCACCTGATGGTACGGCGCATGGCCAACTCCGTTGGGATACACCACGTGCGCATGTTGGTGTTTGAACAGGTGTTTCAACGCCTCCTTTCCTCTGCCGATGCGCTCATTCCAAGGGGATGCAATGCCGGTAGGGAAAGGGAAGGCACGCATGTGCATGCCCACCGAGGGAACGCTTCGCGTGTCCATCACCAATGAAATCCAGGGCATGGAGACACGGCATTGGTGCAGCGCTTCGCCCAGTGCCAGTCCATACACGACCGCGCCAGAAGTTTTCCATTGTGATTGGAGGGATTGGCAGGCTTCTAAGGCATCGGAATCGAGCCGTTCGACCCAGTTTCTCTCGATGCGATTCGCTGGATTACCGCTCAATGCAGGAGGAAAGGCCCCCAATTGGAAGTACCCACTCCAGTCGGCTGAAGGCGAATTTTTTGAACGCGCCTCGGGGGTCGGCGCTATAGTCTTACCCGCTTTGACCGCTTGATAAAGGGTTGCCAAATGCCCATCGGATCCCCCGTCAAAAACCAAATGATGGGGATTGAAGTACAAATGCCTCTCACCTTCCACATGCAATAACTCGGCTTCGAAAGCGGGGCCTTCCCGCAGCGGAATCGAATGGAAAAAAGCGGATTCTTTGAACGATTCAAATTCGGATCGGGTGAGTTCGCGTTCAGGGAGGGCATAGGAATCAGAGGACACAGGATGCTGCATCAGGGTGCCGTCTGAAGTGGTATCAAACCGAACAAACAATTCTGGACATGACTTCAACGTGGCTTCTGCTGCCGATTTGAAGCCCTTCTCGGTTTCAGGAATCCGCACGAATTGGGGCAAATTGTACAGGCTGTCATCTTTGCCCATCATGTCCACCCAAATGGCCTCCTGTGCTCGATTGGCCGGCCGAGCGCCAGCAGGCGATGCATCTTCGCGAGCTTCATCTTCCGTGCGTTCCAGGATTTCTGCTAGGGAGCCAAACGTCTCGCACGCGAATAAATGGTACACCTCCAATCGCTGGGCATTTTGCCGATTCCATTCGCGCACAAAATGCATGGCATCGAAACTTGAGCGCCCCAAGGCAAAGAAATTATCGGTGGGACTCGCTTCCCGATGAAATAATTGATTGAACAAACCGAGTAAGTCGGTGGCTTGGGCCCCATCGGTGAGCGGTACGTTGCTGCTTGCGGCCTGTTGAGCGAGTGCATCGCGGTCAATTTTTCCATTCCGCGTCATGGGCCACGCTTCAACCTTCAAAAACTGCGAGGGGAGGTAATACGCGGGATGATTTTTTAGGATGGATTCTCGAATGTGGCGAAGCGCTTCGGCTCCCAGTGGCTTCTCGTGCGCTACGCCCAATTCTTGGG
>JBMSHA010000150.1:0-4978 GCA_049416245.1 Flavobacteriales bacterium
GACGACGATGAGAGCGATGACGACGACGATGAGAGCGATGACGACGACGACGACGATGAGAGCGACGACGACGATAACATGAACAACTGGACGGTTCAGGATTGGGCAGATTATTTCATTGCGGATTGCGCGGAGGATTCAACGGGAATGGATGAGGCTTGCGCTTATGTTGTCCTTTCAGAATCTTGTTTGGCCGGGGATTCTTTGGCATGTGCAGAGCTTGAATTGGGAATCGCGATGTATTAAGATGGAGATGATGAAGACGATTATGATGAGGGCTACGACGACGAAGGCGATGACGACGAAGGCGATGACGACGACGACGGCTTGACGGCTGCGGAAGAAGGTGAGTGGGGCACGGATCCGAATAACAACGATTCTGACGGCGATGGTCTGACTGACGGTGATGAAGTGAATTTGTTCAACTTGTCACCAACAAACCCGGATACTGACGGAAATGGTGTGTCAGACCCAGTGGATTTGGTTTTCCTCTTGTTGGAACAAAATGCGAACGGTGGTGGTATCCCCGAAGTTGATCCTTGCCCTAGCGACATCAACAAAGACGGCACCGTCACCGTGACGGATATGCTGATTTTCTTGAGCGACTTTGGCACCATTTGCTTCTGATAGCCCGAACAAAATTTGCAGCGGGGTGAGGGCTTCATAAATCCTCACCCCGTTCTTAACTTGGCATCATGGTTCGCGCCTTGATGCTTTTTTTTATCCGGCTGTATCAGCTCGTGTTGAGTCCGTTGTTGGGATCGAATTGCCGATTCCAACCGACGTGTTCCGCCTACGCCAAAGAAAGCATCGAAGTCCACGGTCCATGGCGCGGCGGTTGGTTGGCCCTTCGCCGCATCTCCCGCTGTCACCCATGGACAGAGCCTGGATATGACCCTGTGCCTCCACATCAATCTCAAAAACAACATTGAACATGAACGCTGTTCGCTTCTTCCTTTTGACCACTACAGTCGCTGGCCTTTTTGCCGCTTGCGGTGAGCCCGCTGATAGCCCTTCGCTCCAAGAAGCCCGGAAAATCCATGAGCAAGTGAATCGGTTGTCGGGTGAATTGCACGATGCGATGGTAGCTTCATTGGAGGCCGTGGAAGGCCAAATCGAACAAACAATGCTGGCGGGTGATTCTGCGGTGGCCATGCAATTGGCGCGTGTCGAGAGCCGTCTGGGAGAGCTGGATGTTCGCTTCCACGATTGGAACGAGACCGTTGTAGGCATTCCGGGGGACGCCTGCAATCATGACCATGCGCACGACCACGGTCACGACCACGACCACGACCACGGCCATGGCAATTCGGTCACCCTCGAAGGCATGAGCGATGCGGAAGTTTTGGAAATTCAACAAGCCTTGTTGCTTGAGTTGCAGTCGCTGCAAGCGGCGTTCGATTCAGTTCAACAAGAAATCGTAACATCCGCTGGGGAATGAAGCATCGATTGACAGGCGTTTTGGTGCTTGTTGCGATCGCATTGGCCCATGAAGTGCTGGCCCAACGGCCGCCGGAAAATGTGATGATTTATGACGGTTACGGCCAAAGCTACCAGCCGTGTGAACCGTCGATTGCGGTCAGTCCGTACAACACGGATTGGATTGTGGCGGGTACAATTCTTGACAACGTTCATGTCTCCAAAGACGGAGGTTGGACGTGGCAAAGCGAGAAACTCACGTCGAAATACGGTGTTTTCGGAGATCCGTGCATCGTGGCTTCTCCGAAAAAGGACGTGTACTACCTGCATTTGTCCAACCCCGACGGCCGGGCTTGGTCTTCTGAGGCCTTGCTCGATCGCATTGTCATCCAGCGCGCTCGGAAACCGGGCAAAAGTTGGAACGCCGGCGCGGGTATGGGATTGAACGGGAGCAAAGACCAAGACAAAGAATGGGCGGCCGTCAGCGTCGACGGCAAGCAACTCGTGACGTGCTGGACCCAATTTGACCTCTATGGCAGCCCTGAAGCGGCAGACAGCACGGTGATCCTGTGCAGCACCTCAAACCGGCGCGCCAAAAAGTGGTCGGAGCCGGTGCGCATCAATGCCATCGCCGGCGACTGCCTCGACGGGGACGAAACAGTGGAAGGAGCGGTGCCGGATTTCGCACCCGACGGCACGATTTACGTCGCGTGGGCTCAGGCCGATACGATTTGGATGGACCGCAGTTCGGACGGCGGGGCGACCTGGCTCGAGAAGGACTTGCGCGTCGCTACCATCGCCGGAGGCTGGGACCAAAAAATCCGTGGCGTCGGACGCGCCAACGGCATGCCCGTCACCCGTGTCGATCGCAGCAGCGGGCCGCACAGCGGGCGGGTTTACGTGAATTGGACGGACAACCGAAACGGGGAGGAGGATAACGATGTTTGGATCGTTTGGAGCGACGACGGAGGCCGCACGTGGACGGAGCCCGTGCGCGTCAACGATGACCCGCCGGGCGCCGAGCAATTCTTCACCTGGATGGACGTGGACGACGTCACCGGCAACGTCCACATTGTCTTTTACGATCGCCGAGAGGCTGCGGCCAAAGAACCGAATCCGCATTCCCTGCGTTCTTGGAATACTGAGGTCTACGTGGCCTCGTCCTATGACGGAGGCGCTACGTGGGAAAACCTCAAAGTCAGTGAGGAGTGGTTTCGTCCCAACGCCAAGATTTTCTTCGGAGATTACAACAACATCAGCGCACACGGAGGCGTCGTCCGTCCCATTTGGACGCGCAACGATGACGGCGTGCTCAGTGTGTGGACGGCCATCCTCGAGGGTTACGTGGAGTGAGCTTCGAGATAGCTGAGGTTTTCAGGCCTGACGAATGAGCTCGGCCGTGGCGGCCAGCTGTTCCTGAGTACGCTCAAGTTTCGGCCGCTCAAAGTTGATGTCGCTGACTGACTGTAACGGGATGAGGTGAACGTGCGCGTGCGGCACTTCGAGGCCGATGATGGCCACCCCGACACGTTGGCACGGAATGGCGCGCTCAATTTGCTTGGCAACGTCACGCGCAAACAGGTTGATCCGGCTCAATAACCCCTCGTCCAAGTCAAAGAAATAATCGACTTCCATTTTCGGGATGACCAAGGTGTGGCCATCCGCGAGCGGCTGAATGTCGAGAAAGGCGAGAAATTCGTCGTTTTCTGCGATGCGGTGACACGGGATGTCACCGGCTACGATTTTACTGAAGATAGAGGCCATGACGCGCGTACGAATCAGCCTCGTGTAATTTCCAACACTTCGAACGGAATGATGCCCGCGGGCACGTGCACCTCAGCGATGTCACCCACTGCCTTGCCCAACAATCCCTTTCCGATGGGCGAGTCCACAGAGATCTTTTTCTCGGCGAGGTTGGCCTCGTTTTCAGCCACCAGGGTGTAGCTCACTTCCGCGTTGTTTTTGGTGTTGCGGATTTTCACCGTGCTGAGGATGTAGACTTTTGAATTGTCGATTTTGCTGTCGTCCACCAAACGCGCATTTGCCAGGGTATTCTTGAGTTTCGCGAGTTTCGCTTCCATCAATCCTTGCGCTTCTTTCGCGGCGTCGTACTCAGCGTTTTCACTCAAGTCACCCTTGTCTCGGGCTTCGGCGATTTGTGCCGAAATCTTGGGGCGTTCCACCGACTCCAGTTGGTGGATTTCATCTTTCAGGCGCTGCAGGCCTTCGGGTGTGAAGTAGGATATGTTTGACATGTCCGAATGGTATTATGCGACCTCCTCGCACATGGAGTGGTAGGCGGTCAAAAAAAGAGAAAACCCGAATGATCACGGGCTTTCTCTTCTAAAATGCTGATGTAAAGATATGAAATTCAGCCGACAACCGTGCATTCCAGCAGCACGAGAAGCGTGAATTTCTCCTAAATCTGGCCGGTTTAGATGGCCAAATGAATTCCGATGCTGTGGTTGCCGTCGAACGGATTGGTCGTGCGGTAACCGTAGTCAATTCCGATGACCGCGCCGTCTTGTGAAGCGGGCAACTTCACAGAAAATCCTGCTGCCGGACCGGTGAATGCGGTGGTAATGGCATCTTCACTCCCTACACCTTGTTCCCATAGATAGCCGGCGCGAATCTCGAAACGTTCGTTGTAGGAGAACTGGAGTCCGCCGCCGAATTGGTCTTTGGTGAAGGAGTTGGAGATGAATTGGCCCGTTAACGTGGCGTTCAGCAATTCGCTTTGAAACACGTCATAGCCGAAGCCAATGTTTACCAATGAAGGCAACTCATATCGTTCGCTGCGCTGCAACATCGTTAATGACGTAGCGCTACCCTGTGGGGTTGCAGTTACGGTGAGACCGTCCCCCGCAAATCGCATGGGCGCTCCGACGTTGCGCAACGCGATGCCAAAATTCAAGCGGTCGCCAGAGACGTAACGGATGCCGGCGTCGAAGCAGACACCGGACGAACGGACGTTCGAGATGGCCTCGCTCACGACGCGCATGGTGATGCCTCCGTAAATGGAGTTCGAGAACGCCTTGGAGTACGTGACGCCGATGTTCGAAAACGATGGCGAGAACGTACCGATGCCGCCTTCAGGCAGATCTTCCGTGGTAATTGGAATGTCACCGAATCCCATGGTCATGACCGTGAGTCCGAGCACGCCACCGTCGCCCACGGCCGTTCCGAAACCGATGGCATTCAACGAAATGCCGGAACCGGAGAGGTACTGGGTGTTGGCGAAACGGAGTTCGTTTTGGTTGATGAAGGCGAGGCCAGCAGCGTTGAGGAACGTGCCCTCGAGGCCGCTTGTGATGGCCATGTCGGTTCCCGCCATGCCGTTGGACGCTGCCCAAGGGTTGATCAGGAGTTGACCTGCGCCCGCAGAACCCGCACGGTCAGGATTGCCGGCGAAGACCGCCGTTGAAATCATCAAGCACGCTGTTACAGCAGCAGAGGCGAGGATGGTATGTTTCATATGCTTCATAGCGAATTCAGGGTCAAATCAGAAATTATCCAAATCGGTTGGGCGCATGATGCCGAACCATTTGAGGGTTTTTTC
>JBMSHA010000151.1:0-4971 GCA_049416245.1 Flavobacteriales bacterium
AGTTGGTTTTTCTCGAGCTCTGTTGTCAATTCCACCTCATAGTACGTGCGGGTCATCTTGGGATCCTTTGAATACGCCCGGAGCCCGGCATAACAAACCCCGTCTGCGGCGTCCTGAACGCCGTATTCGTTGTTGGGGATGTTCACCTTTTCAGACTTCATGCCTTCGGCATACAAATCCAAAAACGTCTCGGTCGCGCGGAACCAATCTTCCGTGTATTCCTCCAATTCGCCTTGCTTTTTCAGTTTGCGCAAATCCGAATTTTCAAAGCTGCCGTTGGGGACGAGGTTGTCGTCCTGAGCTGTCGCGGGATTCACCCCTAAAACCAACCCCGCAATCAACGCGGCTGATCCAAATTGCTTTATCATGTTCATGCAGTTGTTTTCATTTCGATCCGGTTCACCGGAGCCGCAAGTTAGCGCCCCCCTTTCGGCTGGCAAAATTTCAAGTTTCGGGTTAATGCAAAATTTTGAAGATCGCTTCTTTCAACAAAAACGAATCCGTTGTTGAAGCATTCCCCTGCCCCTTTGATTTTCGATCAGCCTCCCGCAAGTAGCCAAATATCCTGCCAACTTTATCCACGGGATAATGACGGGCTGCCTCGGCGTATTCCTTCACGGCAAATGGCGCACACCGCAGGGCTTTGGCCGCTCCTGGGCCCGACCGATCTTTCAACCCATGGAAAGCATAGATTTTGCTGAAATAGCTATTGAGTACGGGCATGATCATCGCCACAGGATGATCCTTGGGGTTGGCTGCAAAAAAATCGGTGATGCGGTGCGCTCGAGCTAAATCCTTCGATCCCAACGCGCGTTGCAATTCGAAGACATTGTAATCCTTGCTGATTCCGATGTGCTTTTCGATGTGTTCCGGTCCAATCTCGGTTCCCGCAGGCAATACAATTTGCAACTTCTTGAGTTCATTCGCCACTTTGCGAAGGTCGTTGCCCAAATACTCGGCTAAAATTTGCGCGCCCTGAGCTGAAATCTTCAACCCAGACGCAGCTACATAAGCACTGATCCATTCGGGCAATTTGTAGTCGCGCACCTTTTCACTGAGAAACAAAACACCCGCCCGACTTACCGCTTTGACCGCTTTCAACCGCCCATCGGCCTTTTTGTTTTTGAAGCAAAAAACCAACACCGTCGAACCTACCGGCGCGTTCGCATAAGCTTCCAATTTTTCCATATCCTCCTTCCGACGCCACGCCCCCCAATCTTGGGCCTCGCGCATCAAGACTAGTTGGCGCTCTGCCATCATTGGAAAGCGTCGCGAAGCTTCAAGTACCTGATCGATGTTGGTATCCCGCCCGTACAAAATCGTTTGATTAAAATCCCGCATTGACTCCTCCACAACGGAAGATTCCAATGCTTTGGCGATTTCATCAATGAAGTAAGGTTCCTCCCCGTGTAGCAGGTAGACCGGCTTGAATGAACCAGCCTGAATGTCGCGGATAATCTGGCGATGCGGCATGTGCACGAAGATATCTAATTTTGACTCGATGCCCAGCACTTCTTCACGTGAAACGATACAGCTCGGCCTGAGCACGTTTGACCGGCTCAATCTGCCCGCCTTCGCCATGAATTGGCAAGTCTCCGACGATGGCCAAACCACTCAGGTTCACTGCTTGAATCGCAGGCGTTGGGTAACATTGGAGCCGGAAGAATGGGTGCGTCAACACTGGTTGCATCACCTGGCGAGCGATCTGGGCTATCCGCAGGGGTTGATTTCCGTGGAGCACGCTGTCGAGCTGAACGGTATGAAACGATTTGCAGACATCGTGTGCCATGACACTCATGGTCAACCCTTGATGATCCTCGAGTTGAAGCGACCGAATGTGAAATTGAACAAGGCCGTGCTCGATCAAGCACTGCGCTATCACCTGGTCATGCAGTCGCCATGGGTCGTCATCTCAAATGGCATTCATCACCAAGGATTCCGTTTCACCCATGGAGCATTCCAGGCGCTAAATTCCCTGCCTACGTTTGCCGCATCACAGGATGAGGACAACTGAATTCGCAGAGATGGCGGAGTTGGCCTATTTTCGCACTCAATACGAAATGATTGAACTTTTATGATCATCCAAGAAATCATCGCCATTGCAGGCAAACCCGGGTTGTACCGCATTTTGGTGACCAACCGATCGAATCTTGTTGTCGAATCCATGCTGGACAAAAAGCGCTTGAGCATTCCAGGTACGAGTCGCATCAGCAGCCTCGCAGACATCACGATGTACACGACCGGAGAAGACGTCCTCTTGATGGATGTTTTGAATCGCATGGATGAGCATGTTGAGAAAGGCGATCTTCCGAATGTGAAAGGTGACGCGCAGGCTACGAAAGATTTCGTCGATGCGGTCATTCCTGAATTGGATCACGAGCGCGTCTACAATTCGGACTTGAAAAAATTGGTCCAGTGGTTCAGCATCTTACGTGAAAACAACGCTTTCCCGCTTGAGCATGATGCACAGGACGAGGAGGCTCCTGCAGAAGAGGCTGTAACCGCAGAGGTAGAAGCAGAAGCACCAAAAGCTAAGGCAAAAAAAGCAGCCGCAAAGAAGCCTGCAGACAAGAAGCCTGCAGCCAAGAAGCCCGCAGCCAAGAAGCCTGCAGCGAAGAAAACTGCAGCGAAGAAACCTGCGGCGAAATAAGCTCGATTCATGCAAAACATTTCTGTCATCGGAGCTGGAACCATGGGCAACGGGATTGCGCATGTTTTTGCCCAATCGGGATTCCAAGTAACCCTTATTGATGTCCAATCAGAGGCTTTGGACCGGGCCCTTCAAACCATTGACCGGAATTTGGATCGACTGATCAAAAAGGAAAAAATCACCGAATCGGATAAAGCTGCGACCCTCGGCCGCATTGCCACCAACACGGACATTGCAAGTGGTGTGGCCCAAGCTGATTTGGTGGTGGAAGCGGCGACCGAACGCACCGATTTAAAGCTGAGCATCTTCCAATCAATGGATGCCGCAGCACCCGCTGGCTGCATCCTCGCAACCAACACGTCTTCCATATCCATTACGCAGATCGCTGCAGCGACCCAACGTCCCGAACAAGTTATTGGCATGCATTTCATGAATCCTGTGCCGGTGATGAAGTTGGTGGAGGTGATTCGGGGTTACGCGACCAGCGATGCTACGTGCGCAGCAATCATGACGCTTTCCCAGCAACTCGGAAAAATCCCGGTGGAGGTCAATGATTATCCGGGGTTTGTTGCCAACCGGATCCTCATGCCCATGATCAATGAAGCCATCATCACCCTCCACGAAGGTGTCGCGGATGTCGAGGCCATCGATACCGTGATGAAGTTGGGCATGGCGCACCCAATGGGACCGCTGCAACTCGCTGATTTCATCGGCTTGGACGTTTGCTTGAGCATCCTTCGCGTCCTTCATGAGGGCTTGGGCAACCCGAAGTACGCCCCTTGCCCGCTTTTGGTTAACATGGTCACAGCTGGACACTTGGGCGCCAAAACGGGCCAAGGATTTTACTTGCACACCCCAGGCAGCAAAGACCTCGTCGTCGCACCCAATTTTCAATGAGCACGCGGCGCGACAGACTGCACGAAATCATTTTTGAAGCGGACACGCCCGCAGGAAAGCGATTTGATGTCATTCTGTTGTGGTTAATTGTCGGCAGCGTCCTCACCGTCATGGCCGAGTCGGTGCCGGAATGGCACGACGCATACAGGCAGCTCTTCTTCATCCTTGAATGGACGTTCACCGGCTTCTTCACGGTCGAATACATCGCGAGGCTTTGGTCGGTCAAACATCCATTGCGCTACGCCACGAGTTTTTTTGGGGTCATTGATTTATTGGCCATCCTTCCCGCTTTTTTGGGGTTCATTCTTCCCGGTTCTGGAAGCCTGCGCATCATTCGCATTTTTCGGCTCTTGCGGGTTTTCCGGGTGCTTAAATTGGTCGGTTTCCTCGAAGAAGCGCGGGGTTTGCAACAAGCGCTGCGGGCGAGTCGCCGGCGCATCATCGTATTTCTCAGTGTGGTATTGACCCTGGTGACCATGATGGGAACGCTCATGTACCTTTTGGAAGATGCGCAAACTGGATTCTCGAGCATCCCAAAAAGCATTTATTGGGCCATTGTGACCGTAACTACAGTGGGGTACGGTGACATCGCCCCGCAAACGGTTCTCGGTCAAATCATCGCTTCGATCATGATGATCTTGGGGTATGCCATCATTGCTGTGCCGACGGGCATGATTGGCGTGGAAATGATTCGAAAAACGGATGGCTCGAATAAAGAAGGCGCTGTCAACACCCAAGCTTGCCCCGGTTGTGGCCGAAATGGGCATGAAAACGATGCCGTGTACTGCAAACACTGCGGTGACGAACTGTAATTTTCCTAAATTGCCACATCGCCCCGACGCGGTCTTCCGTGTCGCAAACTCACAACCATGACCCAACCCACACGATTATTCGATTTTCCGCGGTACCAACTCGCGAGTCGCCCACTTGAGTTGATGATGACCATGCCGAACAACGGCAACCGCGTGTCGTATTCAACGAAACAATTTGTCGAGGCCGTAGACCGCACGGCACGCGGACTGATCGCGATGGGCCTTCAGGCTGGAGATAAAGTCGCCCTCGTTTCACACAACAACCGGTGCGAATGGAACATCATGGACCATGCGATCATGTCAGTTGGAGCCATCAATTGTCCGCTGTATCCGACCATGACCGCCGCGGACTATGAATACATCCTCAACCACAGCGAGAGTCGGTATTGTGCAGTCAGCAATCAAGAGTTGTACGACAAGGTCATGTCCATCAAGGACAAAATTCCGACCCTAGAGCATGTCTTCATGTTCGAACACGGAAACGGAAACCATTGGTCGGCCATTGCGGACGCCGGAAGCGAAGACCAACAAGCTGAATTGGATGCGCGCATGGCGGCCGTGAAGCCGGAAGATTTGGCCACCATCATCTACACCTCAGGAACCACGGGCACC
>JBMSHA010000152.1:0-4967 GCA_049416245.1 Flavobacteriales bacterium
GGAAGTCCACATTTTTCAACCGGTTAACGGAAACGAAGGACGCCATCATCGACCCTACCAGCGGGACGACGCGCGATCGAAAGTACGGCCGGGCGGAGTGGACAGGTCGTTCCTTTACCGTAATTGATACGGGAGGGTGGATTACGAAAAGTGATGATTCCTTTGAGGCGGCGATTCGGGCTCAAGTTCAGATCAGCATCGAAGAGGCGGCGTTGATCTTGTTCATGGTCGATGGGCAAACAGGCCAGACGGATTTGGATGAGGATATTGCCCGAATGATCCGCAAAACCAATAAGCCGGTCTTACTTGCTTGCAATAAGGTGGATACAGCGTCACATGATCTGCTTACCAGTGAATTTTATAAACTGGGTTTGGATAGTCAGGTTTATCCAGTGAGCGGTTCGAGTGGTTACGGCACGGGTGATTTTCTTGACGCTTTGGTGGCAATGCTGCCGAGTGAAGGCGAAGAGGAGGAAAGTGGATTGCCCAAATTTGCGGTTGTTGGACGACCCAATGTCGGTAAGAGCACGCTCATCAATACGCTGGTTGGGAAGCAGCGAAACATCGTAACCGATATAGCGGGGACGACCAGAGATAGTGTTCACACCCGATTCAATTTGTATGGATTTGACTTTGAGCTGATTGACACGGCGGGACTGCGTCGCAAAAAGCAAATCGAAGACCAGCTTGAGTTTTACAGCACCGTGAGAACCATCCGTTCCATTGAGCAGAGTGATGTTTGTTTGCTATTGCTCGATGCACAAAATGGTATGGAGCGCCAGGACCAGGCGATTTTTTGGCAAATTGTCAGCAGCTATCGAGGTGTAGTGATTTTGGTCAACAAGTGGGACCTGATTGAGAAGGACCACCAAACCATGAAGGAGTTTGAGGAAGGTATACGGGAACGCATAGCCCCGTTTACCGATGTGCCTATCCTGTTCACTTCGAATTTGACCAAGCAGCGCATTCTGAAGGCATTCGAGGTAGCCATGGAAGTTTACGAGAGCCGGAACTACAAAATCCCTACGAGCCAACTCAACGATTTCCTTCTTCCCATCATTCAGAACCAGCCTCCCCCGATGTACAAGGGGAAGATGGTACGAATCAAATACGTCACCCAGATTAAGTCGCAAACGCCAACCTTCGCATTTTACTGCAATTTGCCCCAGTACGTCAAGGACCCGTACAAGCGATTCCTGGAAAATCACATCCGATCTGAATGGGATTTGTCAGGCGTGACCATCAGGTTGTTTTTCCGAGAGAAATAAAGGTTAGCCTGCGTAAGTGGTGAAATCTACCTTACCGGTAGCTACATCGTACACCCCCCCAACAATTTTAATGGCACCGGAAGACTCCAATTCGGCTAAGATGCTGCTTTCTGATTTTATGCGTTCGCAAACGAGACGCACGTTATTGGAAACGCAGGTATCAATGGCCGCTTCTGAAGGCTCGGCTCCATGCTCGGCACGCACAGGAGCGACAGCCGGTTCAATGCGTTCGAGCAGGCCAGTTAAGTTGCCATCTTTTAGTGCAGCGTAGGCACCTTTCACTGCGCCGCATTGGCTGTGGCCCAAAACGAGGACCAATTTAGATCCTGCATATTTGCACGCATATTCTATCGATCCGAGGATGTCACCGTTGACCGTGTTGCCTGCCACCCGTGCAACAAACAAATCACCGATCTCTGCGTCGAAAATTTCTTCGATTGGGGCTCGGCTGTCGATGCAACCCAAAACGGCTGCATAAGGTGCTTGGCCTTGGGCGGCGCCATTCAATAAGTCCGATCGCTTTCGCTTGGATGGCGTTTGATTCAAAAAGCGCTCATTGCCAGCTTGCAACAATTCCAAGGCATCTGCCGGTGTCAAGGAAGATTGGAATTTGGCGTCTACTGATGAAGAAAGATCGAGGTATGCTTGTGTTTGCGACATGTTTTTTTTGTTGACTAAAATATTATTTAGCGTCAAGAAATCCGCAGATCTACTTGACCCTTCTGTATTGCAAAGGTCAGAAAATCGCGCGCGCGATGCGTGCTGTCGGATCGGCTTTTCCCATGGTGTAAAAATGAAGCCCGGGAACGCCTGCAGCCTTTAGCTCTCGGGCCTGTTGAATGCACCATTGTACGCCAATTTCACGGATATCTTCCTTTGATTTGGCGTTTTCAACGAGGTCGACCAAGGCATCCGGCAGATTCACATGGAAATTTTGAGGGAGCGCGGTCAATTGGTTTTGGTTCGTCAACGGTTTTAATCCCGGGAATATGGGGATGGTGATCCCTGCTTTTTTGCAAGCGCCCACAAAGTCGAAGTACGCCTGGTTATCGAAAAACATCTGCGTGATGATGTATTCCGCGCCATCTTCCACTTTCCGTTTTAGCCATCGAAGGTCGCTGGCCAGGTTGGGGGCTTCGAAGTGCTTTTCAGGATAGCCTGCGACTCCGATGCAGAAATTCGTGGCGTTCGTATTCTTCAGATCGGGATCGAGGTAACGACCGCGATTCATATCCGCTACTTGGTTGAGCAAATCGATGGCAAAACCGTGCCCATCTGCTTCAGCTTTGAATCGACCCTCGCTCCTGATGGGGTCGCCGCGCAGGACCAAGACATTTTCAACGCCGACGAAGTCCAAATCAATCAACGCATTTTCCGTCTCTTCCTTGGAGAAGCCGCCGCAGATGATGTGGGGCACCGTATCGAGGTTGTATTTGTGGCTGATGGCTGCACAAATCCCGACGGTACCTGGGCGCTTCCTTACGGTGCGCTTTTGAAGCAAACCACTTTGAACTTCACGATAAACGTATTCTTCTCGATGGTACGTGACGTCCACAAACGCAGGGTTGAATTCCATCAATTTCTCAACGGTTTGATTGATTTGATGGATATTTTCCCCCTTGAGGGGTGGGAGCAATTCGAAGCTGAACAAAGGTGCTTTCGCCTCGGCCAAATGTTGAGTGATTTTCATGGTGCGTTCCGTGAATGCGTTCAGGATTCTAAAAGGTTTGAAGCGAGCCAACGCTTGGCAGTTTTCTCGTCGAGTTGGCGTCGCGCGGCCCAAGCGCTCAGCTGATCGGAGGCAATGAGTCCGATGCCCATGTAACGCGCTTCCGGATGGGCGAAATAATACCCCGAAACCGCAGCTGCGGGGAGAATGGCCATGGATTCGGTCAGGGATGCGTTCAATGTTTTTTCGGCATCGAGCAGTTGCCAAATCAGGCGTTTGTCCAAATGGTCTGGACATGCCGGGTAGCCTGGCGCCGGACGTATGCCGCGGTAGGCTTCGCGAATGAGTTCGTCGTTTGTGAAGGATTCATTTGGGGCGTATCCCCATGTCTCCCGGCGAACTTTTGCGTGGAGCCATTCGGCACACGATTCTGCGAGTCGGTCGCCAAGGGCTTTAATCAGAATGGATTGGTAATCGTCGCCTTCAGCAGCGGCTTGATTCGCCAAATCGTCGATGCCGTGAACGGCCACCGCAAAACACCCAATGGCATCTGTTGTGGCTGTCTCTCCCGGAGCGATGAAATCCGCCAAAGATCGTTGAACCCCGGATTGCTGTGAAATTTGCTGTCGCAGAAACTCGAATTGACCTTGGGGTGCTTGGGATTCAGCGTCGAATACGGTTACGGTTTCAGGCGCGGTGCGAGCAGCTTGGAATATGCCGTGCACGGCGCGTGCCTGAATGGAGTGCTGCTTACCCTTCCAGCTTTCCAGCACGGATTGGGCGTCATCGAATAGTTTTTGGGCTTCTGTACCGACAACTTCGTCCTTGAGGATTCTCGGAAATAATCCGGCGAGTCCCCAGGATCGAAAAAATGGGGTCCAATCTATGAACGGAATTAAATCGGAAATGGCGGGTTCCAAAACCGGCTGTGCGCCCCATTTTTTCGGAGCAGGGCGCTCCCCGTATTGCAATTTCGGTGCCCGCGCTCGCGCATCCGATAAGCTGAGCATGTTTTTGGATGCGCGGTCCTTTTGGTAAAGGTCCCGCACTTTTTCGTAATCCGCAGCGATTTCGGCGATGTAGTCCCCCCTTCGTTCCGAGGAGAGCAAGGTCGCCGAAGCAGGAACCGCACGCGACGCATCGGTGATGTGAATGACGGGCGAGTCGATGTGGGGCGCAATTTTCACGGCGGTATGCACCCGTGAAGTCGTGGCGCCGCCGATGAGCAAGGGTGTGGTGATGCCACGCCGCTTCATTTCGGTGGCCACATCGATCATTTCCTCCAAAGAGGGGGTAATGAGGCCACTCAAGCCAATGATGTCCGCTCCAACACGTACGGCCTCGTCCAAGATTTTTTCTTTTGGGATCATCACCCCCAGGTCAATTACCTCGAATCCGTTGCAAGCGAGCACCACTCCGACGATGTTCTTGCCGATGTCGTGCACGTCGCCTTTTACGGTCGCAAGCAGGATGGTTCCCGCACCTTTCGTGTTGCCCGCGTTGGCTTTTTCTGCTTCAAGATAGGGGGTGAGGTAGGCCACGGCTTGCTTCATCACGCGGGCGCTTTTCACCACTTGAGGAAGGAACATCTTGCCTGCGCCAAACAGGTCGCCCACCACATTCATTCCGTCCATGAGCGGTCCTTCGATGACCATCAAAGGCGAACCCAAAGCTTGGCGCGCCTCCTCGGTATCGGCCTCAATGTGTTCGGTGATGCCCTTGATCAACGCGTGTTCTAATCGTTTTTCCAACGGCAGCGACCGCCATTCCTCCGCAAGCTTTTCACCACGCCCTTCCGATTGTTTCACGCTTGCGGCGAAATCGAGCAGACGCTCGGTTGCGTCGGGTCGGCGATTGAGCAAAACATCTTCGACATGCTCCAACAAATCAGCCGGGATGTCATCGTACACTTCGAGCATGGTCGGATTGACGATGCCCAGATCCATACCCGCTTGGATCGCATGATAAAGGAACGCAGAGTGCATGGCTTCCCGCACGGCGTCGTTGCCGCGGAAGGAGAAACTGATGTT
>JBMSHA010000153.1:0-4934 GCA_049416245.1 Flavobacteriales bacterium
GCGGGATTCCGCTTCAATCGAGCTTCACAAACGGGACAGAAAACACCTCCGAACGCACCCCCCCAGAAACCTCGAAATGTGCATGATACAAGCCCCCAGGCAACTCGGTGATATCCCAACCGTAACGCACATCGACCCACGGTCGCCTTTCAAGCATGCTGCCACGGGCGTCGAACAAAGAAATAAAAACAACATTTCCTTCAACCCGGGAACTCGAACACGCAAATCGAAGCATGGAATGTGCTGGATTTGGGTACAACCTCACCCGTGCCATTTCATTTTCCTGCACGTCCAATGACAAGACATCAATGTCCCCGACATGCAACACGAATGCATCCCCGTTTTGGTGGGAGGCGCCGTAGATCTGATAGACGTCCCCGGGCGTAGGACCGTCGGGGTCCTCGTTGCCGCTGGGGTCGTACGTATCAACACCCCAGCAGGTGACCTCACCATCTTCCAATCCCACCGTCCAATAGCCCTCTGCATCCGGTGCTGTGAGCACGGTGGCATTGTCCACCCGCACGCGCGTTCCTTCGTATTGTTCGTCTTGAAGCTCTGCGGCGGTAACCCAGATGCCCATCGGCGTCGCGTTCCAAAAGTCAACAAAATCCACAAGCGTCGCATCGATGATCTGGGTGTTTCCATCCACCTCTGCGACGGTGCCGCTGATTTCAAGCACGTCACCCACCTCGGGTTGGCGGTCGGCGCTCCAATACGGCGGGTTGGCAGGGATCGCCACTGTCGGGCCCTCGATGTACACGCCATTCCAGGAGCCGAATCCGTCCTGCATGTACCAGCTGTCGCCGAAATACTCCGTGACTTTGCCACTGACGGTCACGGTTTGACCTGCGTAAGGCGAAACATCCGATTCGCCTTGCAATTCGATCATGGGAACAATTTGAGCGCTAGCCGCCACAGTCAAGCCAGCGAAGAAAAGGGTAAGCATCTTTTTCATCATGGCCAGGAAGGTAATACATTGGGAAGGTGAAAACGAACAAAATTCAGCATGCTCGGGTGCTGTTTCTATGGGCAGTCATCGCGCTCTGCACCTGGCCCTTGCCGGCAAACGCGCAATGCAATGCGTGCGAAGCCGACCTCTCATGCACGTCGGACAATGGCTTTCCCACGATTTGTCCATCCGCATTGCCCAACGCCTTCACAGGTGAATCCTACGAAGAGACCATCACATTTTTCATGCCCGCGGAAGTGGTGGACCCTGGATCCGGAATCTCCGCTTCGTTGAACAGCGTTACGGTGACCTCCATTACCGGGGTGCCGTTGGGATTGGAGGTGGACCTGGATGACGATGACGCCGTTTATTACCCGGCGAGCGGCCAGACCAACGGATGCGCGAACGTGTGCGGAGTGCCGGTTTTGGCCGGGACGTTCGATATGGTCATCAGCATTTCCGCAGTCGCTTCGGCTTTTGGGATTGAACAGGTGGTAACGGAGTCGTTCAGCTACGTGTTGATCGTTGAGGCCGGAGAAGCCGGTACCGCCACTTTCACCTTTTCACCACCTGCGGGTTGCGATTCGCTCGTGGCCCAATTTGAGGCGAGCCTGGCCGGCAACGCCAATCAAATTACTACGTACGCTTGGGATTTTGGCAACGGTCAGACCGCCAGCGCGGCCGAAGTCACCAACGTCGCCTTTGACACCACCGGCGTTTACAACGTCACCCTGCAAACGACCATTTCAGACCAAATCCTCACCTCCGTGACCCTCAACAGCACAGCGGGCGGCGGCTGGGACGATGGTTGGTCACCATCGCCTGACCCTTATTTCGTGATCAGCGATGGCGCCGGGGGCAATGTCTACGTGTCCAGCGTGGCAGACGAAACGTATTCCAATACCTGGAGCAACGTCAACGTGGTGTTGGCCAATCCGCCCTACACCATCACATTTTACGATGAGGACCTCTTCCCCGACGACGATTACCTCGGATCGATGAGCTTCACTCCCTACGGAGCCGGCGCCATCGACATCAACGCCGACCCGAGCTACGGCTCGCTTTCAATCGGCCTGCAAACGGCTGTGGACGCGGCAGATACGGCTGCTGTTTATGTGAATGCGAGTCCGGTGGTGGAAATTGCGTGGTCCGGGATGGGCGACACCCTCATCTGTCCCACCGCCGGTATGATTGCGTACGATTGGTATTGGGGGGATAGTTTGTTGGTAAGCGGGGGCGATTCGACCTTCGTTCCGGTCGAACACGGTTGGTATGCGGTGCAGGCGACCGCTGAGACGGGGTGCAGCGGGTGGAGCGATAGCCTGCTGTATTGCTCGGCGGATGCAGCGTTCGCATTGAATTTGAGTTTGGGAGAGACGCCGGAGGTGGCTATAGCGGACACGGATTTGGCTGCGTATGTCTGGACGATGAACGGCGTGGTTTCGGATACGTTGGTCGGGGGGAACGTTTGGGAGACGTCGGAAAGTGGCTGGTATTCGGCAATCGGTTGGGATGATTACGGGTGCCCGTGGACAAGCGATACGGTGCTGGTGTGTTGGCCATTGGGGGAGCCGCAGGTTGTGGAAAACGCAGACGGCCTGCTTGCGGTCACGCCGAATTACCCGTATTACCAATGGTGGCTCAATGGAGAAGCGATTCCAGGCGCTACGGATTCGGTGTACGCGAATACCGGCCCGGGACTGTACGCCGTTTCGGTAACGGATTTTCCGGATTGTCCCGGGGTCATCAGCGCGGATTGGGTGGTGGTTGGTTTGGAGCCTGTTCCGGGGGTTGAGGCCTTAAAACCGACGTGGAAGCTTTACCCCAATCCGGCCCATGCCTTTGTCATCTTCCAACTCCCAGAAAGCCCGGCGCCGTGGCGCGTGCAAGCCTTTGACTTCCAAGGACGATTGGTCGAGGAGATTCAAGCGCGAACGGGTGAACGCTGGTCATTGGAAGATTGGCCTTCGGGAACGTACATCATCCACGCAATGAATGCGGGCAGTGCATTGCCCGCGACGCGGTTGATCAAGCAGTGAGGCTATTTTTTGTCGATGCTCCATTTGCCCGGACCCATGAGGACCAAGGCGAGTGCTGGGAAGAAAAACAGCAGTGCGTGCTCCTTATCCGATAGCGGATCTTCCCAATGCACCATGAAAGCCGCAACCCCCATCGTAATGGCCATCAGCGCCGCACCCCAACGGGATTTCCAACCGATCAACACCAAAACCGGCGCCACCAATTCACCGATGACCGTGAGGATGAGCGACGGGGTCTCGCCGATCCCAAGCCAATTGTAAAATTCGACTCCATCACCGGTCAACCCTTTGACGAGCCGGTTCATTTTGGACCATCCGTGCGGGATCATCAAGCCCGCCACACCGATCCTCAGGGCCAGCAGCCCCCAATCGTTCAACGCTTTCATCCGCCCAAATTAGGACGCGACCGGATTCGGACAACTTGATTGGCAAGTGAATTTTCCGTATCTTAAGGTATGGCGCATTCAACCCTTCCCTCTGACTGGCTGACCGGCGGCGTGCTCGACGCGGAGTACAAGCAATACATTTTACTCGCTTGGCTCAAGCAGTGGGAGCGCGAGTTCCGGGATGTGAAGATTTATCCCGGGCTGGGGAGTTTGACGGAGGCGCACCGCGAACTGACCACCTTCCAAATCGAACAGCGCCAGTGGCGTAAAGCGTTGCAAGGCCCGCTGCAAGGATTGGACTTCGCCAGCCGCCGCTTGATTTACAAGCATTTCAACGCACATCCGGAGTTGCAGAAATACTTGGATGAGTTGTTGGCGTTTGCGCTGCCGCAAATTGAGAAGTCCATCGCCACAGGCAAAAACCTATACGAAATCGTGGAAGAGCATCTGGAGATTGAGCCAGTGGGGGTGCAACCGCTGTACCGCGATGAGGGGTATTTGTTTGTTTACGACGAAGACCAACGGGAGGTGCACAACTACCGTTATGCCAAATCTCCCATCATCCTGAACGGCGAGCGGCATGTGCAATTGTCCCTGACGCCGGTGGAGCAGCTGAAGAAGAGTTGGGCCGAAACGTTCGAGCACATGAAGGTGAGACTTGCCCGGCAGTTCCCGGAGTTGCCAAATCCCGCGGTGTTTTTGGCGCGCGTCAGCTACAGCTTCCCGCTCCAGCATACGACATTGCCCGTCGCGAAGCGGCGACTCGTGAGGTTGTTGTTGGGCTAACGCACCATGGTCACCAGCCCAGAGCGGTATTCATGGCGCGGAATCACGCTGCCATCGACCTGCCACACCATGTGTATTTTCCAGTGATAGAGGTCCAAATTACCGAAATAACCCTCCCCCCCCTGAAACTCGCCCAACCAGCCTTCTTCGACATTTTCCGTCCGAAACACCACCTGCCCCCAGCGGTTCATGATGAAAAACTCATACTCTGTGGGCGTGCAGCCCACACTCGGAATAAACCGGTCGTTCCGGCCGTCGTTATCCGGGGTAAATGCACTAGGAACAAAAACGTTGCAGTCGCAGTCGATGGCATCGACGCTGACGATCATCCCCACCGATTCGCAAAGGTTGTATATCGTGAGACCAAATTCCCCGGTATGATCGAGTTGGATCACCGGCTGGTAATCGCCCGTTTCCCACAAATACGACACCGGAAACAAATGATTACCTATCCCTTCGGAAGCGTCCAAAATCAGATCGGATTCCAGGCATTTGTGCTGGTCTGCGGATAACATTGGCTCGATCGAGGTGTCAAATTGAACGTGCACTGAATCGCTGTACGTACAATCACCACTGCTGGCCGTAGCCGTGTACCATCCTGTATGATCGGCCCATTGGCTAGCAGCCGAACTTCCTTGATTCCAAACCACGCTCGTCGCCTCTATGAACGGTCCGGCTTCGAGCAAAATAGGATCATCTGGACACCGCTGCAAATTGGGCCCCAAATCAAATTCTGGAATCGCAATGAACCCTATGATAACCTCGTCGGTTCCG
>JBMSHA010000154.1:0-4902 GCA_049416245.1 Flavobacteriales bacterium
TATCGCATATGGCATTGGGAGTCAAAGTGCCTGAGTCTGCTCCTGGGTACAAGTTGGATGGTTGTGCATTTCTTGAGTGCACAGCGCCGTTTGTTGTTGGAAATGAACCCGCTGAATTGGCCAGTGGTAAAAATCCCAAAGATTCGATTCCAGAGTTGCTCTTACCTGATGCTGACTTGAATCCTTGGGCAGAATATGCCGCTTATCGAACTGAAGTAAACGGAGGCAGCAGAGAGAAAAAGTCCCCCACGATTCGGAACATCAAGGATGACCTCCCGCCCGCACACAGCGAATCTGCTGGTGCTTGATCACACGGTTGATTGCTATTCGATTTATTCAACCGAGCTTCGAGTCACCCTTTTGGGAAGTTTTTCCGTAAAATCTTGATGTCTGCTTGAGATGCATACTTCACGATAATGACCTTACAGTCCGCCTGTGAAGCGTATTTGACCAACTTTCCATTGGCGATAATGGATGCGTTTTTTTCCTGGCTAGCGTAATCCACGAAGAACACTTTATAATCTGCTTGCGACGCATAGTCGACCATAAAAACTTTAGCTGGCATGTTCGATCTTTTGAGTTGAATTTCTTGAATAAGGTAATGAATATTTACAACTGCCTTATCTTACCGTCATGAGCATGTCAGTCAACTGGACCCTCAATTTTCCAGAGGTGTCTTTTCACGATCCGAGAGTAATGATAACGGACGAAACGGGAGGCCAAACCAATCCCGACTGGGACCCCGCACAAGATCTCCGTGAACACTTGGAGCAGTGGGCGCCAAAAGCGGATCGTTTTGGAGGTGACGACGACCGCAATGTGCGCCGACGCGATGAAGGGCGGTGCACCATTCTGGAGCGTTTGAAATTTCACGAGTTGGAATCCACTGAGGTATACGACGATGAAGGGAACATTACACTGCACCGTGTTTGGAAGATGGAATTGATTTCCACAGCGGAGATTCCGCCGTTGAAACATGCGAACGGTCAAGAATTTCATTTGGATCGCACCGGGCCCAATGAATTGTATGTGAACAGGATGAATCCCATCAATTACCTCTATGATTGGCTTTTGACCTTGAGCCCTCGAGGGCGGTGGGGCAATGCTTGGTTGGTCTCACAAGTGGGTGTCACTGAATATGATGAATCGGTTTTCAATTTGGCTATTTTTCATGAAGGGGGGCTGAACTCCCGATACTTGGGAGACTCTGAATTGACTTCTGAAGGAGCGACAATAACCCGAGATTCGCTGCGCGAATGGATTGAATGAGAAAGACCAATCAAAGTCTTCATCACATGGATTGATGATACGCAGCTGGATGACGCATTCGAGATTGATTTGGTTCGTGTTGGTTGTGACCACGGGATTGGTTGCTTTTCAATTTGTGCGCCTGGAGGGAAGAAATGCACAGATGCGTCAAGATTTGGCTGCCATCCAAGACATTCGCTATGGATTGTTCAACGTGGATGAATGGAAACGCGCGGTTGCAGAAATTATCGAAGACGAGATTGAATCGTTCGAATTGAACGAAAACAATCGAGCGGAGCTCCAATCCAAAATCGAAGGCTTGTTGTACGGATTGGTCGCGACACTCGAAACGAATTACAGAGAGGAAAACGCACAACGTTTGCTTGGATTTGTTCGTTGTCTGGCCTCTGATTTGCTCGGAGTCTTTGACGAAATGCGGCGAAGCGTTCCAGATTTTGCGGAAAGCGTCATTTCCTTCATGGAAGAGCCGGAAAACCGAGAGGCGGCAAGGGCCTTTTTAGTTTCACGACTCGACGAATACGCTGCCAACACCTTCGCGGAGACGAATTATGCCGAATTGGATGCGACCTTGAGCAGGCTCAATGTTCAGGATGAGGATCGTTCGCAAGGTGTTCAACGCGCAGCATACCGACTGAACGTGGAAATGGCCCAAGTCAATCGGCAGCTGTCCCGGCTGATGTGGGTGGGTTTATGCGTTTTGTTGATCACATTGGCTGCTCTATTTCAATGGCTTAGCACTTCCTTAGAAATCAAACTGGCCACGGCGACCTTGTTGATTTGGCTCGGGGTAGGGGTAATGATGCCGCTGTTGCTTGTTGATGCGCGAATTGATCGATTGCAGTTTTCGATGCTCGGTCATCCGGTTACGTTCACAGATCAGGTAGTCTTTTTTCAATCAAAAGCATTCTTGCCGTGGTTCGCCTGCTGGGTTTTCAAGGCAACGGATTGGGCAGTATGCTGGCTGGAGTTGGAGTGCTGCTCTTTAGTGTCATCATTCCATCCATCAAGCTTGGGGCGACGTTTTTATGGCAAAAAGATGCGCCTTGGACTCGCTCACGGGTGGGAAAATCCTTGCTCTTCAATTCGGCCAAATGGGCCATGGCCGATGTCATGGTGGTGGCAATTTTCTTAAGTTACCTGGGTTTCAATGGGGTGTTGGATGATCAAATGGGCAAACTTGAAGGCGTGAGCAATAAACTGGAAATTCTCTCGACTTCGGGCTCAACATTGTTGCCCGGGTTTTTTGTTTTCTTCGGGTTCGCGTTGATGAGCATCATCCTGTCCTCTCGTTTGCATTCCGTGGCTTCGAAATGATGGTGAAGCATTGAGCAGGCCGACTGATTTGCCCCGACCTTTGTACCATGGATTCGTTGTCGCAGATTGTATTGGGAGCCGCTGTGGGTGAAGTAGCATTGGGCCGACGCATCGGGAATCGTGCGATGGTCTGGGGAGCTGTAGCGGGCACCATTCCGGACATGGACGTGTTGGGTCAATATTTCTTGAGCGAATTGGACAACCTGGCGTTTCATCGCGGCATCAGCCATTCGTTGCTTTTTTGCGTTTTGGGTGCGGCGGCTTTCGGGTGGGCAACGGACCGGTTGTACCGAAGCCCGTACCATGCGCAAATCGCCATCGGGATGAAAGTGGCAGCGGCAGTTGTGATCGGGTTTGTGGTGAATTTTTTGACGCAAATTTTTGCTCCAGGTGCTTGGTGGCCCGCGGCGCTGTATGTGCCATTGGCGGGGCTCGCATTGTGGCGCCATGCGCGCCAACGCTATTTCAGCGGTTCGTGGTCAGCCCCAGGCGTCGATGTGCGCGGTTGGATTCAGTTGTTCTTCTGGGGCTTCTTAACCCACGTGTTGCTGGATTGCTTCACGACGTACGGAACGCAATTGTTTGCCCCGTTTTCGGACTACCGGGTGGCATGGGGAACCATATCGGTTGTCGATCCCATCTATACCTTGCCTTTTCTGATCTGTTTGCTGGTCGCTTCACGGTTCCAACGAGAGGACAGAAGGCGGTGGAAATGGAATGCACTCGGATTGACCTTGAGCAGTGCGTATTTGGCATTGACGGTGGTGAATCACGGCCGCGTGGAACGCACGGTGGAGCGGGCTTTGCAGGCGCAATCGTTACATGCCGAGCGGTTTTTCATCACGCCCACCATCTTCAATAACGTGCTTTGGAATGCGGTGGTCGATGCCGGGGATACATTTTTGCTCGCCCAGTATTCGATATTGGATGAAGTTCCCTTGACGTTTCATGCGGTGCCGAAGGGCCAAGATTTGCTGCACAACTTCGAAACCGATGAAACGCTGAAGGTGCTGCGCTGGTTCAGTGCCGGCTACCTGAACGCGGTGCGCCGGCCGGACGGGGCGTTGCAAGTGAACGACTTGCGCTTCGGTACGTTTTCGGGACGGGGTGTCGACGCAGACGATTATATTTTTCGGTTCAACCTCGAAGATCGCGGCCCTTCCGAACCGTATGGTTTTCAGCGAGCAGAAGGTGGCCCGCCGAATAAGAAAGCCGAAGAGATGATGCGGGATTTATTCACCCGCATGGGCGGTCTCAAACAAGAAACCCCGTAAATGCACATCATGATTCCGTACGTTCCGAATGCATTTCGAGCGGTCCGCTTGCTCGCCGCGGTGATGCTTCTTTTTGCGCTTCCCCAAGCCCACGCCCAAGAAGCGGACGGGGCCGGGGGCATGTTGAAACGCTATGTGAATCGCGTTTTGGGCGAAAGTGAGGATGCGTCGGCGCCAAAATTCATCAACTATCCCACACTCGCCTACACCCCGGAAACCAGCTGGGAAATCGGTGTAGCCGGGTTGTATGTCTACTCGGCCAACCGCGATTCGACGAATCGGCTGAGTGAAATCAAAACCTTCACCTTTTACACACTGGAGAACCAGTACGGGATTTGGACCTACCACGCTTTGTACAGCGATCAGAACAAATGGTTTTTCTACGGGCAAGCTCGCTACCAGAGCTTTCCACTTTACTATTACGGCATCGGCCGCGACAGCCCTGCGCAAGTTCAAAGCATCATCGATGGAAATTCGTTAATCATCCGAGAGCGCATCATGCGCGAAACGCGGCCTTCGCTGTATGTCGGGTTGGAATTGGATTTTCAAGATTTGCACGGAATCGAATACGTCGATGCCGTCCCGAATTTTGCACCTCCTGAACATGGCCGTTGGGGCTCCCGGAATTTTGGTGCCGGTGTAGGTGTGCTTTACAACAACATCCACAACGCCATGAACCCGCGGAAGGGTACGTACAGCGAGTGGGGATTTCTTCATTACAATCCAACCTGGGGAAGCGAATTCAATTTTACCACCTTCATCGCAGACCACCGCATTTATCGGCCTGTTGGTCGGGACAACGTGCTTGCGGCCCAGGTGTACGGCCAGTTGACTGCCGGAACAGCACCGTTTAATTTGCTTTCTTTGATGGGGGGTGAGGGCTTGATGCGCGGGTATTACTTGGGCCGGTACCGGGATGAAAACTTGTTGGCCGGGCAGGTTGAATACCGCATGTTGCCGTTTCCGTTTTCCGAGCGCTGGGGCGCCACAGCCTTCCTGGCCATGGGGCAGGTTTTCGGTGATGATCGTCCTTTCGAGTGGAAGG
>JBMSHA010000155.1:0-4899 GCA_049416245.1 Flavobacteriales bacterium
CGACCCTTCCTTTTTACCCGACACCGGCACCCCAGAGCCCGGCGGCCTCAACTGGTATCAAGTGACCCGCTTGATTCGTTTGGCGTGTGAAAAGTTCAATGTTGTGGGATTCGATGTCGTCGAGTTGGCGGCACACGAACGCAGCAAGCCGAGTGATTTCCTCGCGGCCAAATTGGTTTATAAAATGCTCACCTACGCGCTGCGACCTGCGGCCATTTAACAACGGAAGATGAACGAACAATCTGGTTTCTTGCGACGATTCGTCGCTGAACACTACAATCACTTCAATGCCGCGGTCGTGGAAGACGCCGCGAAAGGCTACGAAGCGCATTTGGCCAAAGGTGGAAAAATGATGGTCACGCTCGCCGGGGCCATGAGCACGGCAGAATTGGGAAAGAGTTTGGCGGAGATGATCCGGCAGGATAAGGTCGCCATCATCAGTTGCACCGGTGCCAACCTCGAAGAAGATGTCATGAATCTTGTCGCACATTCGCATTATGAGCGTGTGCCCCATTACCGTGACCTAACCGCTGCGGATGAACAAGCGCTACTCGACCGGGGACTCAACCGCGTTACAGACACCTGCATTCCTGAAGAGGAGGCGTTTCGGCGATTGGAGGATCACATGGTGGATTTGTGGAAGTCCGCAGAAGGCAAAGGTGAACGCTATTTTCCGCACGAGTACTTCTACCAGGCGCTCAACAGCGGTGTGCTCGAACAATATTACGAAATCGATCCCCGCAACAGCTGGATGGTTGCAGCCGCTGAACGCAACATCCCCATCATCGTACCGGGCTGGGAAGACAGCACGCTGGGTAACATTTTTGCCGCACACTGCATCGCCGGTGATGTGGTGCCGAGCACGATGAAAAGCGGAATTGAATACATGATTTGGCTCGCTGATTGGTATACCCAAATGACGTCAGACGGCACCGAAATCGGATTTTTCCAAATTGGAGGAGGCATCGCCGGAGACTTTCCGATTTGTGTGGTTCCAATGCTACACCAGGATCTTGGACGCCACAATGTGCCGCTTTGGGGCTATTTCTGTCAAATTTCAGACAGCACCACGAGTTATGGCTCGTATTCCGGAGCTGTGCCCAACGAAAAAATCACATGGGGAAAATTGGGTGAAAACACACCGAAATTCATCATCGAAAGTGACGCCACCATCGTTGCGCCCCTTATTTTTGGATGGTTGTTGAATTGGTAATCTGAAAACCATGAACCGCATTATCAAGAACTATACGAACATTACGGAGAAGCACATTGCGCTGATCACAGACAGCTACCCAGAAGGTTTTGGAGACGACGATTTGACTACATTGTCAATGCCGGATGGAAAGTACTTGCGTTGCTTGGAGGTAAAAACCGAAGACACCATCTACCTCTTCAGAATCGATAGTGAAATGATTGAGAAGTTGGAGGAGGCGACCGATTCAGACTTTGACATCGACTTGGACGAGGCTGAAATCAGCGAAGAGTAAGACCGAATTTCGGTCATCTAGGGACGCTCTCTTCGACATACCCCTGTGGACTCAAACCCTTACTGTATCTTGGCAGCATGACGAAATGCATCCATAATGGGGTCGTGCTCCTTTTTTTTGGCATAGTAACAGAGGGGATTTGGGCTCAGCAAGACGTTTGGATCCAAAAGGGAAGCTGGGAAGTTGGCGCGGATTTGATTCCGGTCATTCGATTGACGGCGGATACGGCATGGGCAGACCAAAACATGGTCTTCCGTTTGGCTGAAGATGCCGGTGATGCCCTGACGGTGCACAACCTGGATTCGCTCGATCATACGTGGTTTATTGGATCGCCAGGTGCAGACGACGTGGCCATCCCTTCAGGGGCGAGTGTGGAAATTGAACTTCCCGCGCTGCCAATGGGCAGTTATCGGCTCGGCTTGTCAGACCTTTCAGGATACCGACTGGGGGGAAGTTCCATGCTTCAAGTGGGGCTGCCCGACATCTCGGTTGATAGCACCGCATTGTACCACTGGAACTTGTCCGATTGGAGCACAGCAGAAATGCTATCCGTCGCGGCTGGCGAAAACCCGGACCCCGAAGCTCCCTATGTGCCGGACCAATTCACCATCAACGAACGCACCTATCCCGCTACCATTGAAGATCCGAACGCGCTGGTGCAATTGGGATTGGGCGACACCTGCCTCATCGCCATAGCAAATCACGGGCTGATGGATCATGTCCTTCACTTTCATGGATTCCATGTCCAGATTGTTTCGAGCACACACCAACCGGAACGCGTTGGGTGGTCAAAAGACACGGTTCCTGTACTCAAAGGTGAAGCCATAACGGTTCAGCTGGTTGCCAACCAACCCGGAACCTACCCTGTTCACGACCACAACCTCATCGCGGTCACCAACGCGGGTTTTTATCCCGGTGGAATGCTCACCCAAATCATTGTGTCGCCATGAAGCAATTCATCACCTCCATGTGTTTGGCAGTCGCGTGCATTGGAACGCTTTCTGCGCAAAACATGCCGCCACAATTGTTTTCCGGGATGCAAGGTTTCACGTTTTTGCCCGACGGAACCCCCATTCCCATCTGGGGCTACGGTTGGGTTTCGGATGGATTCATCACATTGCCGGCCCCCTTGCTTACCTATGAGGAAGGCGAGGACGTACAATTGAACTTCACGAATCCGAGCCCCGAAAGTCACACCATTCACCTCCACGGTTTGGATGTAGACCAAGCAAATGATGGAGTGCCGGGGACTAGTTTTCTCGTCACCACCGGGGGACAAACCACGTATTCCTTTTCAGCGAATTATCCAGGCACCTTTTTGTATCACTGCCACGTCACCACGACTCTGCACTTGACCATGGGCATGTACGGCATGGTCCTCGTGACGCGTCCAGACCAAACCCTCTTCGAAGGTGGGCCTGCCTATGCCGAGGACGTTCCCTTGCTGTTTAGTGACCTCGAGGTCGCAACCAACCTCGACCCCGTCGGCTCTTTTCCTTTTCATGACATCCGACCGGATGTATTCATGGTCAACGGTGTATCCGGCAGCCAACTGGAAGCGGCAGACCGCATCATCCACTACGAACCGGGTCAGCCCGTCGCGCTGCGATTGGGCTCCATGGCATACAGCCGGATGGAATTGATCTTCCCGACAGAGCTGAATGCAACGTGCTTCATGAGCGACGGTCGACCTGTCCCCTCTCCATTCAATGTGGAATCATTGAACATATACCCGGGCGAGCGATTCACTGTACTCATCGAACCGGACGCCAACTGGGATGGACACATCACGTGCAACTATTGGAGCATGGTGGACGAAACCTTGGAGGGGTCAAATGGCTTGCACGTGCGCGATGCCGCACTGCACATTTCGGAAACGGAAAAGATGGCGATTAAAGGTTGGCCCAATCCAGCCCATTCCCATATCCAATGGTCTGATGGGAGCGCCTTGTCCGTTTGGGACACATTCGGACGGTTGGTCTGCGTCACGGACCTCCAAAATGGCATCCTGACGGTCGACGGTTGGGAACCGGGGACTTACATCGCCCGATTTGAAGACGGTCGGACTGCGCGTTTTGTAGTCAGCGAATGAGCGTGATGTGCCCCCTCCACTCCCGGGAGGCTGGACGTTGTGCGCGCGAATCAATGCGCAACACGTAGGTGTACACGTCATTTTGAGCAAAATAATCGCTCGACTCGCGAGCCTCTCCAATCCAGTAAGCAGTCGGATCTGTGGTCTCCCACACCACTTGGCCGTACCGATTGTAGATCACCATGTGGTAACGATCGATCAATTCAGGTGCGGAAATCTCCGGCCGCCACGCATCATTTACCCCATCCGAGTAGCCATCTGTTGGCGGAGTAAAGGCTGTTGGAACGAACACCTGAAGATTTTCTTCCACCTCAATTGTCGCAACCGCCTCATCAGAGCAGCCAAAGGAATTCACAACCAAAAGGGTCACTTCGTATATCCCTGCTTCCTGGAACGTGTGGGTTCCGTCCCACTCGGATGAAACCGTCCCGTCGCCGAAATCCCAAATCGACTGACCCGAATCCGAATCATTTTCGAACGTCCAAGAACTGTTTAAAGGATGCGGATCTTCCCAAGTTCCGGCATAAGGAATAGGCTCAAATGCCACTTGAGGGCTCGGAAATACCGTGATGCTATCGTAAAGCACTGCTTGATTGACACAGCCGCGATCGGATACACCCTCAAGCGTGAACTGATAATTGCCCATTTCGTAAAGCGTGAAGGAGGTTTCAATAGCACCCGAGTAAATCACTTCATTTCCTCTCATCACCGCTAATGTCATTTCGACACCATTCGAATTCGGAGTCAATTCAACTTCGAGTGGCACACAACCCATCATGGGCGCTGCGGTCAATTGGACGGCAGGCAGTGGCAATACTTCGATGGAATCCAGCACCATCGCTTCACAGCCGTATGCATTGGAAACAATTTGCGAAATGTGATTCCAACCCAAATCCGTCAAACTGAGCGTGGCTGAATCTCCCAACGCGACCAAAGCATGGTTGACCAGCCATTGTGTTTCGTCCTCTCCGGAGCCTTGCACCTGCAGCTCGGTTGGAACTCCGCACACTTCATGCTCAGGCAACTCCCAAGCATCTGAAGGCTGCGGAAAAACTTCGACGGAAGAGCTCGCCGTTCCTTCACACCCCCATTGATCGGTTACGATCAATGCAATGCTGACCAACTCCGCATCGGTTGATGCCTCGAAAACATGGGTGGGTTGGGATTCGGAGTAAGCGCCAGAATCCCCAAATTGCCAGACCCAGTTTGCCAGCGGCTGATTGGATTCCGTCGTGAAGGCCACACTCAACGGGCTGCAACCTGAAGTCACATCGGAGGTGATTTCGACCTCCGGCGCACCATGCACCATCACGGTCCAAA
>JBMSHA010000156.1:0-4883 GCA_049416245.1 Flavobacteriales bacterium
GTCATCACCACGAGCCATGATCCCGACCGATGCCATTTCCACCATGACGGCAAGGCATCAAGCCAATCCGTTCGCATCAAGCCTGCATGATTGAGCAGATCAATCTGTTCCCGAACCTGTGTTCCCAGCACCAGTTGCAGCAACGCAACAAAGGCAGCTATCCACAACCACGGCTTGCGAACCGTTCCCATCCAAGAATTTAGCTGGAGCTCCGATGGGCTTGCTAGCGACCGCATCAATCCCATCAAGCTCACCAAAATGGCCACCGCACCGAGCATGTGGATGGTGATCGAAAAGGGTATGAGGTTACCGTCAACCACCTTTTTCCCCAGCCAAGCAACCACGCCGAGCCAGAACAAATGCACCAGCGCCCAGACGAAGGGTCGCCAAAGACGCGTCCGAATTCCGCGCCATGCCGTCAAACCGAACAGTAACAATGCCGGAATACCCGTCAGTGCTCCAAGCAATCGATTGATGAATTCAACCCAGGTATGCAGGGGATTGAACACCGCATAATCATGTCGGTCGTAGGGAATCCAGTCTCCAGCGGCACGCTCCTCCTGAAAACTCGAAGCCGTGATTTCGCGTTGCGCGACCCAGAGGGTGTCCTGGGCCACCAGCATCCTGCCCGGAACGTATTGTTGACCCGAAGTCCACGTCACTTGGCTCGCTTCGGTTGGCGGAATCAATAGGCCGAAACACTTGGGCCAATCTGGACAGCCCATTCCCGATCCCGTCATGCGAACGACACTTCCTGCCAAAACTACTAGAAATGTCATCGCAAGGGCCACTCGCGTCAATCGCCGCAGAAGTAACAGGCGATTACGGACGGGATGCTTCCTTTGCAAAGTGGGTGATTTGGACGCTCGCCACGCTGTACAGTTTCCCATCCGCTATGGCAGCGACTTTAGCGGCCAATTCTTCCGGAGAAACCTGATTCGGGTCAAACTCCACTTGGGCAGCATTCAATTCACGGCCGGTTTCAAATTCGATAGCTGCATTAGCTACTCCGGGCATCTCGAGCAATTCCTTCTTGATTTTTCCACCGCACGCATGCGCGCACATCATGCCGGAAATTTCCAACTTCGCCGTGGAAGTCTCGCTGGATCCGGGTTCGAACTCCTCTGTCACCTCATAAGCACATTCCGAAGCACACCCTTGGGCTCCAATCAGCATGACCAAGACTGCAAACGCGCCAAAATAGCTTGTTCCACGCCGCTGCTCTAGTGAAAATTTCATGCGTCAAATATACCGCGAAAGGCAATTCCCGAAATCCAACATATTCTAAATCAAGCGTATTTTCGCACGCAATTTTCGCGCACATGACAACCCTTCCTGCAGCTCCTTCTTCTCGTTGGACACCAGCTCTCATCCTTTTGCTCTTGGGGTTTGTTTGGGGCAGCAGCTTCATCTTGATGAAGTTGGGCTTGTTTGCGCGAGACGGCTCACCCTTGTTTCCCCCCATTCAACTTGCAGCCCTGCGGATCTCCATTGCCGGAGGAGCGCTTTTGCCCATATCGTTGCGTCATTTTCGGAAGGTGCCGCGTGAGCGTTGGAAATGGATCGCAGGTGTCGGTGTCATAGGAAGCTTCATCCCGGCCATGCTTTTCGCAACCGCCCAGGTGAACTTGCCAAGTGCAATGGCGGGCATGCTCAATGCGCTCAGCCCACTTTGGACTTTACTCATCGGCGTAGCCCTTTTTGGAGTCAGCATTCACATGAGGCAAATCACAGGAATCTTCGTGGGGTTGATTGGCACGGTTTGGCTCATCGCAGCACAAGCTGGAAATGAAAGTGCGCGATTGGCGTTCGACTTGGACGGAACTGTCGGCCCCGCTTTGTTGCTGGTTTTGGCGACCATTTGTTATGGGGTCAGTGTCAACATCACCCGGGAAAAGCTAAAAGGCATTCCACCCCCGGTCATCGCCGCTTGCTCATTGGGACTTGTGGCCATTCCCGCTGGGATTTTTTTCGCCACCAGCGAACTGCCATCCCTGATCATTCATCATCCGGACGGGCTTCGGGGCCTGGTTGCCGTGACCGTACTAGCGGCCATAGGAACGGCGGGAGCATTAATTCTTTTCAACCAACTCATCGCTTGGACCAATGCCGTGGTTGCAGCATCCGTAACCTACATCATCCCCATTTTCGCCGCAGCATGGGGATGGTGGGATGGTGAAATGCTGACTGTCCAGCACCTCCTCGCCGGTGCGTGCATTCTTATTGGGGTGTGGGTGACCAATGCGAGGCAAAAAAACCGTTCCCCAGAGGGGTTGAAAAGTTAAAAGGAATGCCTTACCTTTGCCCCCCCTCTTTTGGGAATTAAACATTCAATCATGTATGCAATCGTAGAGATCGCAGGGCACCAGTACAAGGTAGAAAAAGACCAACAGGTGTTCGTCAACCGATTGGACGCTGAGGAAGGTAAGAAGGTCAAATTCGACCGAGTCCTCCTCATCGACAATGGGAAAGACGTTCAAGTTGGCGCCCCGGCGATAAGCGGCGCGGAAGTGTCAGCTCAGGTTGAACGCCACCTTAAAGGCGACAAAGTTCTGGTCTTCAAGAAGAAGCGCCGGAAAGGATATCAAAAGTTGAACGGTTTCCGAGCTTCTTTGACGGAAATCAAAATCACGGACATCAAAGCCAGCGGAGCGAAAAAAGCCGCAGCGAAGTCCGATGAAGCTGCTCCGGCCAAGAAGCCTGCAGCGAAGAAAACTGATAAAACCGAGAAGTAATGGCACATAAAAAAGGTGTAGGTAGTTCCAAGAACGGACGGGAATCAGAATCGAAACGGCTGGGTGTCAAAATTTTTGGCGGCCAAGGCTGCATCGCTGGGAACATCATCGTTCGTCAACGTGGCACGCAACATCACCCCGGTGAAAACGTAGGGATAGGCAAGGATCACACGCTGTTTGCCTTGACTGACGGCATCGTAGAATTCCGCAAAAAAGCCAACAACCGATCGTACGTTTCCGTTGTTCCTATGGGCGACGCGTGAATTGAACACACTCCAGGTTTTAAACGCCTGAATACTTGAAATTTTGTGACTCCCGGCCCTTCCAAGGGTTCGGGAGTTCTTTATTTTTACCACCTTGAATCAGGCAGATAACTGCATCCATGCTTACCATCCAATCCCTCCGCGACGACAAAGAGCGCATCATTGATGCCCTAAGCAAGCGCCATTTTGATGCCCGTGAAGCCATTGATCACATCCTAGCGTGGGATGCCGATCGCCGAAAAACCCAGGCCGCGCTCGACGATGCTTTGGCCCAAGGCAACGCACTGAGCCGAGAGATTGGCGGGTTGATGCGCGAAGGAAAGAAGGAAGAAGCCGAGGTCATCAAAGCCAAAACAACTGCATTCAAAACCCAGTCAACCGAGTTGAAGGAGCAGATGCAGGAGCTCGAAGCAAAGATTCAAGAAGCGCTCTGCCACATCCCAAACGCACCGCATGAACACGTCGTTGCCGGTCGCAATGCGGATGACAATGTGGAAACCTTCCGATCCGGCGACGCATCCACCCTTGAGCACCACAAAAAACCCCACTGGGACATCGCAGAAGAGTGCAACTTGATCGATTTCGAACTCGGCGCTAAAGTCACCGGGGCAGGATTCCCTTTCTACCGGGGCAAAGGCGCCAAATTGCAACGCGGACTGATTCGGTTCTTCTTGGAACAAGCAGACGCTGCTGGATATGAAGAATTCATTCCACCGCATATGATCAATCCGGACAGCGGTTTCGGCACGGGACAACTTCCAGATAAAGAGGGCCAGATGTACCACATGCAGGACGACGATCTGTACATGATCCCCACGGCCGAAGTGCCGCTGACCAATATTTACCGCGACGTTCTGATCAAAGAAGATGAGCTGCCCATACGATTGTGCGGGTACACTCCGTGCTTTCGACGCGAAGCGGGATCCTACGGAAAGGACGTCCGCGGCCTGAATCGACTCCATCAGTTTGATAAGGTGGAAATCGTGCAGTTCGCGCATCCCAGCAAATCTTACGCCACCCTTGATACCATGGTGGATCACGTGAAAGGTTTGCTTGAAGCCTTGGAGTTGCCGTACCGGATCTTGCGCTTGTGCGGAGGCGACATGGGATTCACCTCTGCGATGACCTATGACTTTGAAGTTTGGAGCGCGGCACAAGAACGCTGGCTTGAAGTGAGTTCCGTTTCCAATTTTGAAACGTACCAAGCAAATCGATTGAAATGCCGTTACAAGGATGCGGATGGAAAATCCCATTATGTGCACACCTTGAACGGTTCGGCTCTTGCATTGCCGCGCATCGTAGCCGCCCTGTTGGAAAACCACCAGGACGAACAAGGCATTCAGATGCCCAAAGCCCTGATTCCCTATTGCGGTTTCGAACGAATAGACTTCAAGGCTTGAATCGATTCGCTGGCATAGGAAGCGCAGCGCTCCTCGTGATGAGCATACTCGGTTGGGGCTGCTCTCCTGTGGAACCTCACATTTCACAAGAACTGCGTCTCCTTGCAGATTCGGTCGAAATAGCCGCACAAGCCTTAAATCGTCCTACCGACGCGGAAGCTGTGGAAGCCTTTTCTTGGGCAGACGAACAGTTTCGCGAATTCAATTTGCTATTGGAAGACGGAGGCGTAGTGGTTTCGAAACAAGAAGGTGCCATCATTTCGGACGTGGGCCGTGCCCGTCGCTTGTTGAAAGACCAAACCAAGCGCCGCAGCAGCCTTCCCAAAAGCGCAGAGCGCACGGTGAAGCAGCTGCGCAGCCTTGCGCATGCACTGTCGAGTGGTGCGCGTGTGGATGCGGCGGGCAATCCCATCGATTCAGCTTATGTCGCCCGTGAAACCGCCACCGAATTGAAAATCGCCCGAGACCTGGTCCAAGCGCTTAAG
>JBMSHA010000157.1:0-4876 GCA_049416245.1 Flavobacteriales bacterium
CGATTTTGTCGTCATGCAGGCGGCTATGTTTCCACTCATCAACGTCCTCTGGTTAGGATGTGTCCTGATGGCTATAGGTTCATTTTTGGCCGTTTGGACCCGATGGAAAAAGGATACCAAATCAAAACCCAATGCCTGACGGAGCTCCTCGGATCATCGTTTTTGGCAGCGGCAATGTCGCCACCTCTCTGGGTCGAGCTTGGGAAGCTAGCGGTGTGGTAATCGCCGGTTTTTGCAACCGCCGAGGCATCGTACCTCCCGGTTTCTTGAGCACCGAAGCCCCTTGTTTCACTCACCCCTCAGGCATCGACGTTGACGCTGATTACGCCTTGATTGCCGTTCGGGATGATGTGGTTTTCAGCACCATCGAACAACTGCCTCCGCACCTCATCCCTGTTCACTTCAGTGGTGCTCAGCGCAACCCTGAACGAGGAGGCGTGATTTGGTGCGCTCAAAGCGTTCAACCCGATAACCCGGAGCATGTTGGAAACATTCCCATGGTCATCACCTCGAACGATGCGTCCATGCAAGAAGCGCTGACTGCCCTTGCCGGGCGCATCTCCAGTCACCTTTTTCCGACCACAGAGGCAAGTCGCCAGAAAGGGCATCTGATTGCCGTATTTGCGGTTAACTTCACAAACCACGCCCTTGCCATCGCCCATGAATTGGCAGAGCAAGCGGAACTCCCTTGGGATTGGTTTGTTCCGATGATCTCGGCCATGAGTCAAGGAGCGATTGAAGGAAAGGCATACGAACGGCAAACTGGACCGGGTGTTCGTCACGAAGACGCCATCATTCGCTCGCAGATCCAAGCCCTTGAGGCCCACCCCGCCTGGCAGAAATTTTACGAAGCCGCTACAGCGAGCATTCAACAACTCCACGACAAACCCTCCCCATGACTGCCCTCAACCCCGCCAAGCTGAAAACCATCCGCCTCCTCGCCTTTGATTACGATGGCGTTTTTACCGATGGCACCATTCTCATTGATTCCGATGGAAAAATGCTGCGTCAAGGGCATGCGAAAGACGGGTTTGCTGTCCAGTGGGCGATGAAGCAAGGGCTTCCCATCGCTATCGTTTCAGGAGGAAAAGAACCCAGCGTCGAAGAACGCATGCGAGGCTTGGGGGTCCAAGAAGTCCACCTCGGCAGCCACGATAAGATGGCCGTATTACGCGATATCGCAGCGCGAACGGGAATCGCATTGAGTGAAATGGCATACATGGGGGATGACATGCCCGACATTCCAGCTCTCAAAGCCGTGGGACTCTCCTGCTGCCCGCAAGATGCTGCTACTGACGTTTTCCCAGTATGCGACCATGTCAGTGCATTGCCGGGAGGAAAAGGTTGCGTACGGGAATTGATTGAGGCCCACATGAAGGCCAATGGCATTTGGCAAGGAGAAGGGTTAGTCAATTGGTGATAATCCATCTGCACTTCATACCCAGCTCACTGCACAATCCGCTTAACTTCGCAACCACCCATGGATAAGAATCAAATCATTGGCATTGTCCTCATGGTCCTGTTGTACATCGGTTACATCTGGTACACAGCACCCACAGAAGAGGATCGAATCGCAGCGATTGCCGAACAAGAACGGCTCGCAGAAGAAGCGCGACTCGACAGTTTGGCTGCTGTAAACGAAGCAGCATTTCAAGCACAACTTCGGGAAAGCGCAGCTGCAGCGGATAGCGTGCAAAACAGCGCTGAAATTGACGCAACCATGTTGCGCCGGTTCGGTGGGTTGGCAAGTGCCGCCATCGGAGAAGAAACTTCGTTTGAGCTTGCCTCCGAAATGGTGAATCTGTCGTTCAGCAGCAGAGGAGGTGTTCCTGTGTCCGCCACCTTGCCAAAATTCAATCGCTACAATTCAGAAGAACCCGTCCAGTTATGGGACGCTGCGAACAGCGAACTCGATGTGTGGTTTGATTTCAACGAAGTAGCCGTTCCGGTGCGCATCGCGGATTTGCATTTTGCCATCGAGGCCGAACGAGAAAACAGCATCGCGCTTGTGAGCCGTTCGGAGGAAGGCCAAGTAATTCGCTGGGAACACGCGCTAGAAGGATATGAGCTCAAATCCCGATTAAGTTTTGAGGGCTTTGGAAGTGCGCTCGGTCAAACATTGGTCATGCATTGGGACGCAGCAGGAAAGCCAAACGAAAAAGGCTTGGATTGGGAGCGGCAGCACAGCAGCATCTACTACAAAGAAGATGGACTTGGGCGCGACTACCTGACCGATGGGCGTAGCGATGAATTGACCACCGAAGTTCCCCTGGAATGGTTGGCTTTCAAACAGAATTTCTTTTCCGCCTTGGTGCATCATGAAGGGAATTTTTTGGCCGGTGCCAACCTGAAAACCGAGGTGCCGGAGGAAGATTCGACCGTGACCATGCGGTATCACGCCGAACTGCCTTTCCAACCACAGCGATTGGGCACCACAGTAGCCAGTAATTTCCGTTTCTATCTCGGCCCTAATGAACAGACAGCACTCGAAGCGCTGCAACTGGAAGAGGCGGACCGTATCATTGATTATGGATGGTGGATTTTCGGATGGGTGAATCGTAATGCGATTCTGCCTTTGTACAATTTCTTGGATTCGATGATTGGATCGGTTGGCCTCATCGTATTGGTCATCACACTGATCATCAAGTTGGCTTTGTCTCCCATTACGTGGAAGAATTTTATGTCTTCTGCCAAAATGCGGGTTTTGCGCCCGGAGATTGATGAAATCAACGCGCAACACGAGGATGATCCCATGGCCCGTCAGCAGGCCACCATGGCGTTGTACCGACAAACCGGGGTGAATCCATTGGCCGGGTGCGTGCCTGCACTTTTACAAATGCCCATTCTCTACGCCATGTTCCGGTTCTTCCCATCGAACATTGGCATGCGTGGAGAATCGTTTTTGTGGGCGGATGACTTAGGGGCTTACGACAGCGTTTTTGACCTTCCATTTTCCATTCCATTTTACGGTGCGCACATCAGCGGCTTCACCTTCCTCATGGCGATCAGCACCTTCTTTTATATGCGCCTCACCATGGCCAACCAACCTCCGCAACCTCAGCAACCGGGGATGCCGAACATGAAGGTGATTCAGCAGATTTTCCCTTTCATGATGCTGTTTTTCTTCAATCAATTTGCCTCTGGCCTGAGTTTGTATTACCTCACTGCCAACGTCATCAGCATGGGACAAATGTTGCTCATCAAGGAATTTTTGATTGACGAGGATAAGATCCGCGAGAAAATTGAAGCCAACAAGGCAAAACCGCGGAAAAAGTCCAGTTTCCAGGAGCGTTTGGAGCAAATGCAAAAGGAACAACTCGAAAAGACCAAAGAAATCAAAGCGAAGAAAAAATCGCGCAAATGAATTTGATTTCGAGAATTGGTTTTGGCTTAGGGGTGATTGCACTTCTGATGGGATGTGCGACACAGCCTCCTTCCATTCCATCCAATTCGAGTAAAGTATCCATCCAGGCAGAGGTCGTTCGGTATCAGAAAACCATGTGTTTTGGACCGTGCCCCGCGTTTGTTTTTGAAGTGGGGATAGACGGGGCCTGCGCGTTGGAGTTGACCCGACCTTTTCGGGAAGGGAACCTCGCCAAGCTTGAACCCGGGCTGTATGTTGCGCAACTCGAACGTTTGAATGATTGGAACTCGTCCATAGCCCAAGCCTATGAGCAAACCGGATACAGCGACCTCGCTCCCTCTTACGACAACCCACGCATCACGGATCTTCCCGCTACCATCACGACGATTCGCGGATATCAAGTTGAAAATCGGTACAAGGGACCAGATTTGGCTACCTTGTACGCCGTTTTAGACACCACCATGGTCAACCTGCCATGGCACCCGATCGAAACCAAAAACCAATAACCTAATCATATGAAGCAAGGAATTCTCTTAACCCTCGTCGTCAGCACGCTGATGGCGCCTTTCTCCTTGAAGGCAGACGAAGGCATGTGGCTGGTGAGTATGCTCAATCGCATCACCATGGCCGAAGCCCAAGGCATGGGCTTGAACCTTTCTGCTGAGGAAATTTATGACATCAACAACGCAAGCTTGAAGGACGCGATTGTACGACTCAATGGCGGGTCGTGCACGGGTGAAGTGATTTCTTCGCAAGGCCTCGTTTTGACGAACCATCACTGTGCATACGATGCCATCCAAGGGTTCTCATCCACCGAAAATGACTACCTCACCGACGGCTTTTTTGCCCTTGCACAGGACCAAGAAATGCACATCGACGATTTCGTCATCAGTTTCCTCGTGCGCATCGATGACGTCACCGAGCGCATCTTGGAAAATGTAACCGCTGAAATGACAGAAGATGAGCGTAACGCGGCTATAGCCGAGGCGCGCAAGGCCCTCATGGAGGAGATGAATCCAGAAGGAAACAAGGAACTCGATCTCAAGAGTTTTTACTACGACAATGAGTTCTACCTTTTTGAGTACAAAACCTACCGAGATATCCGTTTGGTCGCTGCACCACCGGAAAGCGTGGGGAAATACGGTGGAGATACGGACAACTGGATGTGGCCTCGTCACACCGGAGATTTCTCGATGCTCCGCATTTACGCCGATGAAAACAATGAACCGGCAGACTACAGCGAGTCCAATCAACCTTACCAACCCAAACGTCACTTGCGCATCTCCATGGACGGTGTATCCGAAGGAGATTTCACCATGGTCATGGGTTACCCAGGTAGCACCGACCGCTTCTTGAGTAGCTGGGGCATTGATCAAGCGTTGCGCTTGTACAACCCTTCAGTTGTGGACGTACGCGATCTCAAACTGAAGACCATGAAATCCCACATGGACGCCGATCCAGCGGTGCGCATTCAGTACGCTGCGAAATACGCTCAGACTGCGAACTACTGGA
>JBMSHA010000158.1:0-4870 GCA_049416245.1 Flavobacteriales bacterium
TGGGCGACCGCGATGATGCACAAAACGCCTTCGTGTTGACGGGTTCCACCAACTTCACCACAGGCAATCTGAACACCGACCCAAATAACGTCATTATCCTCGGCGACCAGAGTCTTGCCCGAGCTTACACATTGGAATTCGAAGAAATGTGGGGATCGACGGGAATGGAGCCAGACCCCGCAAACGCCAAGTTTGGATCCGCAAAGTCCATCAATACGCCGCGTCGATTCATCATCGGTGGAAGCCCTGTGGAATTGTACTTCTCCCCAACAGACGGAACGACCGCTGCCATTCTTGAGGCCATCGAATCCACCGACTACGATTTAAACTTTGCCGTTCTGAGCTTCACACGAAACGATCTCGGCGCGGCGGTCATTGAAGCCGGTTCCAGCTTGTTCATCAATCCGGTTGGGGCCATGGAAAGCATCAATGATTCCGGATCAGAATACGAAACCCTGCTGGATGCTGGCATTGAGATCTACTCTCACCAAGGCATTTCGGGTCAACTGCACCACAAATATGCCATCGTTGACCACAGCCAATCGCTTTCAGATCCGACAGTTGTCACCGGCTCACACAATTGGTCCACCACAGCCGAAACGACCAACGATGAAAACACCTTGGTCATCCACGATGAGCGGGTTGCGAATTTGTACTATCAGGAATTTATGGGCTTGCTGAACGGAATGGGTGTTGGAGTCCAAGATGCCATGGCTGCCAAAACCCTGTGCACCGTATTCCCAAATCCTGCGGAGGACGTCATCACGGTACAATTAGACGATGTTTCAACAGCAGGTCAGTGGCTGAAGTTGCGAGATGCAAGTGGAAGATTGGCCTTTGAGGTTCAAATTCTTTCCATCGCGCAACAGTTCTCGGTGAGTCATTTGCCCACAGGTGTATACTTGATGACCTACGGCGAAAGCTTACCCTCGCGGTTGGTGATTCAATAGGGATCAACGCTTTTTTCGCAGCAGACTGAATGAACCGGTGAGTTCGATGTACGGGTCTCCGTTAGCCGTAAACACGGTTTCTCCGGAGGTCGTGAAGATGCTCACATCGTCGTCGCCGCGTAAAATGCGCAGCTCGTAGTAATACGTTCCTTCCGAAGCCTCATCTGCGGAAGGATCCCAACCTGCAGAAGTTCCGAAGTTTTCGGCGCTGAACACCAAATCGCCCCAGCGATTGTAAATGCGCACCGTACTGCCCGGGTATTGATCCAAGCCGTCCACTCGGAAGGCGTTGTTCATCGCGTCGCCGTTTTCTGGCGTGATGACATTCGGTATCGTCAAGCTACAATCTTCCGTCACCACTTCAAAGGATCCCGAAGCCGAATAACAAGGTGGGTCGGTGGAAATGGTGACATCGTAAAGACCGTCGCCCATGCTTTCCAATCCGGGACCTGTTCCTACCACCGGCGCACCTGCCATGTCCCAAGACCAAACGTAAGTATAATCCGTATTCTCGGGTTGTGAGACCACGGACGTAACGGATAAATTGGCTACATCGTCTGGACATAACAAAACCTCGTATGTATCCCAAGAAACCGGCGGCTCCAAAACGGTCAACTCCACGCCAATGAACCCTTCTCCCAGGTTGCCACAGGCATCCAAAATCGAACCTGCTTCGTCCGTGATATGCAGTTCGTAGAGGCCAGAATTGAGGATGGGGTCTTCCAAATTAAGCACCAAAACTTGACTGTAACCATTGACACCGCTCAGGCCAACTACTGACCAGAATTCATGTACCGAACCGTCGGGGCCGATGAGCTCAAAATCTTCGGTAGTCACCGAAAGGAAGTTCACGTATTCGCTCAGGTAAATCTTGAATGTGGTGTTTTCACAGTTTTCGACAAAAACACTATCGATAACCGGCGAAGTCTCGTCGTAAAGACTTGCGGTGGATTGGCCAAAATCGATTTCGTAACCCTCGAGGGAATTCGTCCAGTTCATGACAACCAAAGCGTACGTCTCCCCTGCCTGCACGGGCAAATCCGCATTGAACGGAGGGCCATTGAAATTGCCGGGGCCGTTGGAGTTGCCGGTGCCGCCATTGGCCGTCGAGATGCCCGTCGGCCCGTTGGGTTCGGGAGGCGCCACACCATAAGAATTGCACCCGACTTCTGGACTCAGCAGAGCCGTTCCAATTCCTTCACATCCTCCGGTCGTAATGTCGAAGAGTCCCCAATCGTAATCATCCATCGGATTAAGCGGGGTCAATACAAAACTCAGCAACCCATCCTGTTGGACTGTGAACGTATACCAAACGCTACTTTGCTCCAGATTTTGATTGCAAATCCCGGTGTATTCATAGATCGCTCCGGTATTGAATGAAGCTTCCGTCTCGGTGTACAAATCACCGCACAGGGTAATGGCGCCTTCGCAATCGCTGATGGATTGGCTCCACCCGCGCGCCGATGACAATTCAAATGCCAAGAAAAGCAACAAAAAGAAGGTACGCGCTTGACTCACAATCAGTTGATTTCAAGCCAATGTAAACAAAATACGGGAGATTCCGGACCTAGCTCAAAAGGGATCGCTCAGCCATTCTGCATGCACCATTACGGTGTCATTAAATGTTTCCATAAAATCCACCAACGCCACGCGCTCTTCTTCCGTGAGATTCAATTGGTAAGGCGCTTGACCGGGGGAACCGAATCCATTGACCCCCAGGCGCTCATCGAGGAAAGGGTGGGGCTCGATATTATCGCTATAAAAATCCACCACATCCCGCAAGGTCGCAAACCGACCGTCATGCATGTAAGGTGCTGTCAACCCGATGTTGCGCAATGAGACCGTTTTAAAGCGTCCGTCATCGAATGGATCTCCCGACAATTCGCCAATCCCCCCGTCACCAGATGCTGCATAGTCCATCTCCAATCCATTCACAAATGGCTGTGTCGAGAACAAATTCTTTCCGCTGTGGCATTGATTGCAACGGGTTTGTCCATTGAAGAAGATTTGCCGGCCCCATTCCTCACTGGGCGTGAAGTCCGCGAATTCGTTTTCGAGTCCGGCGTCGAAACGCGAAGCATGCGACTGGAAACACATCAAAAATTGCGCGAGTGCATTTGCGATGCGTTCATTGGTTACTTGCTGGTCGCCAAAGGCTTGCTCGAACAGTGCAGGATAATATTCGCGCTGGCCCAATTTTTCCGGAAGCTCCGTGAGGTCCATCGCCATTTCATCCGGATGCTCGATCGGTTGGAGAACTTGATTCTCCAATCCTACCGTCCGCAAATCCCAAAATAAGCGGCGTTGGTACCGGAAATTGAAAAGTGCCATGGCATTGCGGTGCGTCGGAATCCCCGACACCCCGGTGGAACGCGCGACCGGGTCCGAAAAGGCGTGAGATTGCTGATGACAGGTAGCGCACGAAACGGTACCGTCCAACGAGAGTGATGGGTCGTAAAACAAAACCCGACCCAAAGTCGCTCCTTCATCGGTCACCTCAAGATCGGAACCAAAGCCTCCAAACAACTGAAGCGCAGGATCGGTCAACCACGACTCCGGGAATTCCAACTCACTGTATGGAAACAAAGACTCGGGCAACTGCGGCAACACGGACTCCGGCGATGGAATCTCAACCACCGGTTCATCCTTCCGGCACCCGATGATGATCACAAGGCATGCAGACAGAAGCAGAAAATTGCGGGTCTTCGATATCCTCATGTGTACAATTTACGCATCATAACTCGAAAACATCACCGGCCTCCCATTTGCAGCGCATGAAAAAAGCCAAGGTGAGGACCCTGGCTTTTTGTCATGAATAATCCGCTTATCACAGCATTCAATTCAATTGGATGATCAACGCTGGATAATGAATCGTTTGCTTTCCAATCCAAATTCAGACCGCAAGTAGAGGATGTATGTACCCTCTGGCCAATCCGATACCGGCAACTTCAAGCGTTGCTCCCCACTTTGTGCCGTGCGCTGTTCTGCCATTAATTGACGTCCGAGCAAATCAAGCACGCCCCATTCGAAACGAACATTTTCAGCGAGCACAAAATCCAACTGCACCACATCTTGTGCCGGGTTAGGGTACAAATTCAACGCTTGGAATGGCGAACCAACCACGGCGTCAGCGTCAGCCATGTCGGGCACAGCATCTGTCCATCGACCTCCAACGACACAGCCCGAAATTTCGATATCATCCAAGTACACGCGATCACCATTGTTACCTCCATCATTTCGGAATTGGACTACCGTTGACGACGTAAACGGTCCGGGAACAACCACTTCACTGGTGTAAACAGGTCCGTTTACGAAGTCTGAACCTGAGAAGTAAGAGGCTACGGTTGTGAACGAAGCCCCTCCGTTGGTGGAAATCTGGAGCCAAAAATCTTTGCCGGTTTCCATGCTCTCCGCTGTGAAGCGGAAGGAAACAGTCAATTCTTCATACCCAGCGAGATTGAGGTTATCCGTGTAGGTAACCGATGTCGAGGTATTGTCTTGCAAGCGCACACAAAACGTTCCATTTGCATAAGCTCTGTCTTGACGGCTTCTGCGGCAATCGGTGCCTCCATCGTTCCAGATTCCCCAACCTCCTTCAAAGGTGGCGTTGTTCACCACACCGTAGGTGCAAGGTCCTGTCTCACATGGAGCGCAAGATCCGCCGCAATCAATACCCGTCTCGTCTCCGTTTTGAATACCGTCGTCACAGGTCTCGCAGGCCGCGCAAGATCCGCCGCAATCTATACCCGTCTCGTCTCCGTTTTGAACGCCGTCGTCACAGGTCGGTTGAGGACCTCCACCGGATACGCAAAAGTTGCCTCCATCCGAGGAGCCAAATGAAGCGCCTGAAGCCAGGATATTCCCGAACTCATCCGTAACGGTATAGGATCCCGAACCGTAGCTGCAGCAAATTCCGTCTC
>JBMSHA010000159.1:0-4821 GCA_049416245.1 Flavobacteriales bacterium
TACTATCAACTGGACTCGTTATCAGAAAAAGCGACATTCAGTGAGATGCGACGTTATTATAAGCTTTATAATGGAACCACATTTCCTGCTCAGGCTGTTTCGGTGGGCTCTACGGCACAGGTGTCGCTCACATCCCTTGGTGTATTCACGGAAGAATCTTATGCTTCTGCCTCACCCACTATTCCGGGCGACTTCCCATACAGCTTGCAACATGCAACTGCACCAGGAACTGATGATTACGTATTGCTGGCTGATCCGGGCATTTATGAAGTGAAGCTGACGATGGAGTTAAGAAATCCTAATGCATCCGATGCTTTTGTCAATGTGGCGATTCTCAACTACGACGCTGCAGAAGCGGTGTATCCGTCGACTACCCGAACACTGGTTACGGAATCGGAAGTGGTATACGGGACAGCCCACGCATTCGCGAATCAAAGCTCTCATGTGAATCTGTCGATGGTTTTTGAGGCAGATAACAGCAACGAATGGGTCTACATCGAGGCCTCGCCAATTGGTGCAGGTGTCGAGATACGCACGTTCGGATTTGCGATCTCTCGCGTTGGAGAACGATAAGCATAATCGATTTGAGTTACCGAAAAAGGCTTGGATATTCCGAGCCTTTTTTCATTCCCAGGATTAACGTTGCTTCAAGAGCAGCTGTGCACCGAGAGTTTCCAGATCATCAAAAAACTCAGGGTAACTTTTTGCAACACAATCAATGCCCGTGATGGCTATGGCATGGTTTCCGGCCATCCCTAAAATGGTTTGGGCCATAACCAGACGGTGATCACCGTGAGCGTCCAAATCAGACGTTGGACGCGAATTTGCAGGCCGAGGTTTCACAATCATGGAATCCGATGCATCGTCCAACTCAACTTGAATACCGAGCTTCGCCCATTCCGTTTGTATCGCTTTCGCACGGTTAGATTCCTTGTGCACAAGTCGATGAATACCAACAAGGGTAGACGGCTTTTTGCCATGAGCAGCTAGTGCTGCCATCACGGGGAAAAGATCAGGTGATTCCGTCAAGTCCAATCGAAAGGGGCGGACCGGTCGTCGAGCCACCTGAATTCCATCTTCGGTGCCTGATAGCGCGCCCCCTGCGAACAATAGCGCGCCACGAATGGCTTCATCGGCTTGTGTGTATTGATTGTCTAGACCGGAAATTTGCAAGGACGATTCAGCGCACAACATCCCGGCCACGGCAAGGGCTGCTGCTCCTGACCAATCGCCATCCACAACCGTTTGAATGGGAGCAAATGACTGGTTTCCGCGGAACGCAAAATGTGACAAATCATCCGAAGCATTGATTTCAATTCCAAAATCGGCCAAAACCTCGAGCGTCAATTCGATATAGGGTTTACTGGCAAGGTCAACGACCTCTATGGAAGAGTCAGATGGGGCGGAGGGCAACGCAGTCAATAGACCTGTGAGAAATTGCGAGGATAGCTTGCCATCAAGTTTGAAAGTACCACCTTGCAGCGGGCCATTTATCGCTAGCGGAAAACTGCCGTCGGTTGTATGAATGCTGCCACCAAGTGAACTGAACACCGACTCATATTGAGACATGGGTCGACCTTGCAGCGATTTCTCTGCAATCATGGTCAACTCGGATGCTGTCAATGCGGCAATCGGAGTGAACAGTCTCGCGGCCAACCCCGATTCTCCGGGGGTTAATTCTTTGGCCCTCGGTGAGATTTTACCAGCTGTTCCTTTGATTCGGACGGCATTTTCACCCACTTCAATTTCGCCTCCGAGCTGGGAGCACAAAAGCAATGCAGAAGTGCAGTCGTCCGACTGAGAAATGTTGTGGATTTCACTTACGCCATCAGCGAGCAGTGCGCCTGCGATGAGGCGTTGCATAACTGATTTGGAAGGCGGAGCAGCTACATGACCCGACAGGCGAGATGGGAAAACGGTGATGTTCACTTGATGCCCGTGTAAATGCTTGCGATGCCTCCCGTCAAACGGATGGTTTTGCAGTCTCGGTATCCGCTTGCTTCCATGATGCGCACAAAATCAGCGCCTTCTGGAAAGGCTTGGACACTTTCAGGAAGGTACGCGTAAGCCGAGGCATCTTTGGAGACCAGTTTACCAACCGTTGGCATCAAGGTGTGAAAATAGAAGTGGAAAATTTGCTTCAATGGAAAATGCTGTGGTTTGGAAAACTCCAGCACCACGCCCAATCCACCGGGCTTGAGGGTGCGCAGCATTTCTTCGAGCCCGCGTTCTAGGAATTCAAAGTTCCTCACGCCAAATGCCACCGTGTAAGCATCGAATGTGTTCGATTCAAAAGGCAAGTCTGCACTGTCGCCTTCGATCAAGGTAACCCGGTCATCGAGGTTTTTTCGACTCACCTTTTGCCGCCCCACTTCAAGCATGCCCGGAGAAATGTCGACGCCAGTGACCCGCACACCTGAAATTCCGGAGCGAGCGGCCTCCAGCGCAAAATCAGCCGTGCCCGTCGCCATGTCCATCAAGTGAATGTCGTTTTGGCCCGTTGCACGGGACTTCGCCAAGTGAGCTTTTAGGATGCGCATGGCCCGCTTTCGCCACAAGACATCGATGCCCAGAGAAAAGAAGTGATTCAAAAAGTCATAGCTGTGCGCGATGTTGTCGAACATGCGAGCGACTTGTTCCTTTTTCGATTCCTCTTCGGGGTTGGTGTAAGGAGTAATGCGTGTTCCCATGATATTACCCAACCATTGTGTGGCCTTCGGGGTATTTTGTGTGCGTTTGTAAAGTTTGGCCTCCCAAGGCGTAAGCTACGGTTAGGGTTCCGACCCGCCCCACAAACATGCTCAACATGATGATGACCTTGCCTAGGGGGCTCAACAGCGCGGTAATTCCTGTGCTCAATCCAACCGTGCCGAAGGCGCTCACCTCCTCGAAAATCAAATCCATGATGTCCCGGTTATCCATTGCTAAAATGTGCTGTTCTGATAAGGATAACATGAATATGGCCACGGTGTTTCCTACCAAGAAGAATAGCAACACGCTGTACGCACGGGATCGCAAGACCCCTGGAACGGTGCGTTTAAATAGCTGGACGTAATCCAAATTTCTAACGGTTCGCCATACATCTGCCATCACGATGGAAAGGGTGGACGTCTTGATTCCGCCTCCTGTAGAGCTCGATGACGATCCGATGAACATCAAAATGACCAAGAGAAAAAGCATAGGCACACCGACAGCTCCGATATCCACGGTGTTGAAGCCGCTGGTGCGTGTGGCGCTTTGAAAAACGGAAGTGGTGAATTGTCCGAAAACGCTCATGCCTTTCAAGGTTCCGTTGTACTCCAAAATCCAAAAAGCGCCAGCTCCAACAATCACAAGCCCAACGGAGAAATACAAGGCGATTTTGGTTGCAAATCCTATTTGCTTCCAGGGTTGGTGCATGCGTTCGCGCAGTCGCTTTACATCGAATAAATCGAATATGGCAACCATTCCCAATGCACCAAAAAAGACCAGGAGGGTTACTACCCAATGCATGGCGAAATTCGTCGCTACTTGCTCATTGGCGAGACCATCTGTGAAGAGGGAAATGCCGGCATTGTTGAATGCAGAAACGGCGTGGAAAACCGAGTAAAACCATTGTCGTCCTGTACTCAGGTGGGACAGCGCATCACCCCAAGTCATGTGCATCACAGCGGCACCCGCGAGTTCGATCACCAAACACCAAGTCAACACCTTTCCGAGAAGGCCTGAACTTGCGTTGAATGTATCCCGGTTGACAAAATCCTCGATCACCTCATGTTGCCTTACCCCAAGCCCAAACTTAGAGGCGAGCACCAAAAATGAACCAAAAGCAATGAGGTTCAGGCCGCCCAATTGGATGAGAAACAGCAGAACCACTTGGCCTTTGAATGTGAAAAATGTGATGGTGTCGACGACCATTAAACCGGTGACACACGTTGCGCTGGTTGATGTGAAAAGGGCATCCAGGAAGCCCATGCTTCCCGGTTGGACGGTCATCTCGGGAAGCATGAGCAATATGGTTCCTACGATGATGATGCCCAAAAAACTCATGATGAAAATGACCGCAGGATTCAATCGTATGCGGGGGAGTACCTGTCCACCACGAAGCAGTTCTGCTGCAACTACAGTAAAAAAGTAACCCTGAATAAAAATCGTGTAAAAATCTGATATTGAGTTGAATCCGATGGATTGAACAAAGTGACCTATAAGTAAATCTCCGGTCAGTATGTCGCTGGCACCTTCCACAATCAGCACCGCCATCACCGCTGCTTCAAACCATGTTTTTCGGATGAATTCACGCGGTTGGAAGTCGTACAAAATCCGCGTTACATATTGCAAAACGTAAAAGCCAAACGTAATCTTGACAAAACCTAGGAGCCGACTCGCCGTTTCCGATTCATTTGGGAACCCATAATATAATGCCAAGACGAACAGCGCTGAAGCTGAAACAATGAGGTTCAACCCTCGGAGAATGCGGAGTACGCGGTCTTTCGAACCATACAAGACCACATTGGCTCGCTCTCGAAATTCTTGAAAGTTCATTGCTTGACTAGGCGCGATTCCAAATCAATTCGGTGCTTTTCCCACTCGGACTGCAATTTGATCAAATCCACCGGGACTACACCGACCTTTTCGCAAACCAATCCGCCTGCCAGATTCGCAATAGCCGCTATCTGCCAAGCAGAAACGTCCAATGCAAGCAAGACCGATGCCACGGCAATGACCGCGTCACCGGCACCGCTGACATCGGTGATTTCACGTTCGAACACCGGAATTCGTTGAAACGGAATTCCTTGTTGCGATGAGGCAAAGCACACTCCCCGTTCACTTAAGGTGACCATG
>JBMSHA010000160.1:0-4816 GCA_049416245.1 Flavobacteriales bacterium
GTAATCTGCTGTCCCGTCGGCCTGTGCTCGCGCATGCGCAAAAATTCCAGAACCTGTGTCACCTTGTGCCCCGGTTGCACCTTGAAGGCCCGTTTCGCCTGTCGGGCCCTGAGGACCTTGAATACCTTGAGGGCCTTGTTCTCCTTGAATACCTTGGGGACCTTGGGGGCCCATTGGACCTACAGCGCCGGTCGCGCCAGTAAGGCTCGCGAGGAAATCCGCCTCTGTACCTGTATTGCCTTCCGCTAACCACACATCGTAAACGCCGTCACCCTGGATTGAATCTGTACCGATTAAATCTGCAAAATCGCCAGTAGTCGCAACCGTTGCTAGCGAATTAGTCAACGTAGTTAATGCCGTTTGCAACGACTGGATTACTCCAATCAAAGAGTCAATGCGGTCATCGTATTCATTTGCCGAATACAACGATGTTCCATCCGCAAATTCAATACCATTTCCAACATTATTGAATTTTACATCCACTTCAAATTCAGCATTTGTAGCAATGACAAAGGCGCTATCAGGTGCTGACTGATCTATTGTAAGAGGCGTATAGTAATCGAAGATGGTGATGGGCGACCAAATGGAATCTGAAGCAGTGGGACAATAGGATGCCGCGAAACCGGTCCATGTTGAAGGGTCATTATCGCAACCGAAATTTAGGTAATCAACATTTGCAATGTAGATCGAATCCGCAATAGACTGCGGATCTCCCAGATCAACAGCAAAGTCGTTCGCTCCACCGTTGGTCGTCTCATTCGCCCTCAAAGTCCAATCTTGATTGGGGAAAGAACCCGAGCTCGAAGAATCATCAAACTTAATCCGAACGTTGTTTTCTTTAAGGACTACTGTATTGAATCCGAAATTGTATCCAACCACCATGTCAAGTCCAACTCCAAGACTACCATTTACGATAACATCATCGGAATGAAGAATATCGGTTGTCAGTGAGTCGAAATGAATAATGTCGCCATCCAGCGGGAGTCCTGTTAATGCCGGCTCTACCTGGGTGTTGCTTTGTGACGACAACCCGGAGGTTTGTGCAAAAAGGCTGGGCGAGAACGTCAGCATCAGAAAAAACACGAATGCGGCTAGTGTGAAAGACCTCATGTTGAAAATTTTCAACAATATACATTATATATAACAGGACACACAATTTATCTATATTTTTTTCAGTTTTGGATGGTTATAATCCAGCTTCGTCCTGTTTTGTGCATTTCTGTTTTTTCCCGCACAAGGTGCTTCAACCTGATTCCCCGTCAAGCACTTCGAACTCCAATTGACGTTTGGCTAAGTCCGCTGCCACCACCCGAACCACCACCCGTTCACCCATGGCAAATTGGCCGCCGTGCCGTGCTCCGACCAGCGCCTGGCGGTCTTCATCGTACACGTAATAATCATCCGGAAGCGCATCCTTTGGCACGAAACCTTCGCACTTGTTTTCCTCGATTTCCACGAAAATGCCCTTCGGCACGACGCCGTTCACGATGCCGTAAAACGTCTCGCCGAGGCGCGTCATGAGGAACTCGACCTGTTTGTATTTAATCGATGCGCGCTCCGCCTCCGCTGCGCGCTTTTCCATGTTCGAGCTGTGCTGGCAGATGCCTTGCAGCGGGCCTTCCACCGCCGACTTGCCGCCGTCGAGGTACTGCTGAAGCAGCCTGTGCACCAGTACGTCGGGGTACCGGCGAATGGGGCTGGTGAAGTGCGTGTAAAATGGGAACGCGAGGCCGTAGTGGCCAATGTTGTGGGTGCTGTACTCCGCTTTGGCCATGGACCGGATGGCCATGGTTTTGACGACGCTCTCTGCGTTGCTGCCGGCCGCTGATTGCAGGAGATTGCGCAAGGCGGACTCGGCGTTGCCTGGATTGATCTTGGGCATCTCCAGGCCAAATTTGGCCACGAACGTCCGCAACTGCTGCAGCTTTTCCGGATCGGGTCGGTCGTGGATGCGGTAGACGGCGGTCCGCGTGGCTTCTTCCTGCTTTCCCTCCCCACCGCGCGGTTTGGCCAGGTATCGGCTTACCCGAACGTTCGCCAACAGCATGAAATCTTCGATGAGGCGATTGGCTTCCAACATGCGCTTGATCACCACGCGCAGCGGCTTGCCCGCCTCATCCAATTCGAATTTCACCTCCTCCGTATTGAAGTCGATGCCGCCGGCTGCGAAGCGCTTGGCCCGCAATTTTTCCGCCAACTTCTGCAACGTGCAGACCTCGTCGGCATAATCGCCTTTTCCGGATTCAATGCACTCCTGGGCTTCGTGGTATGCAAACCGACGATCGCTGTGGATGACCGTGCGGCCAAACCACTCCTTGTGCACCTTGCCCTGGTCGTCCATCTCAAAAATCGCGCTGAATGCGGGTCGGTCTTCATTCGGACGCAGCGAGCAGAGGTCGTTCGACAAGACCTCCGGAAGCATCGGAATCGTGCGGTCCACAAGGTATACCGACGTCGCGCGTTGGCGGGCCTCCTCATCGAGCACCGATCCAGGCTTCAAATAATAAGTCACATCCGCAATGTGCACACCCACCTCCCAATGGCCGTTTTTCAAGCGCTTCAACGACAGCGCGTCGTCGAAATCTTTGGCATCGACAGGGTCGATGGTGAGGGTCGTCACGCCCCGCATGTCGCGGCGACGGGCCAATTCATCCGCTGGCACCTCCCGCGGAATCTGCGCTGCCGCGTCCAAAACCGATTCCGGGAATTCATACGGCAACCCGAATTCAGCGAGGATCGCGTGCATCTCGACTTCGTGGTCGCCGGGCTTGCCGAGGACCTGCACCACCTTCGCTGCAGGCGCATCCGACGGGTCATCCCAGCTCAGCATTTCGACGATGACTTTTTGGCCGTTTTCCGCACCGCCGAGGTGTTGCGCGCCAATAAAGAAATTCGCGTGGAGGCGCTGGTCTGAGGGATAACCGAATGCGTAGTCACGGACTTTTTCGAGCACGACAACATACTGAGCACGCTGCCGTTCGACGATGCGTGCGACGCGCGGGGTGTGCTTGCGCCCGCGACGGATCCAATCGACTTCAACCGTGTCGCCCCAAAATGCTGTGCCGGTAAACCCTTTCGGAATGGAGATTTCGTTGCCATCGGGGAGCATCACGAATCCGCGGCCGTGGCGGGTGATTTGGATGGTCCCGATGGGGCGGTCGCTGGCCGGCATTTCGGCCAACACATACTTGCCCCGACCCAGCGATTCCAGGCGCCCGTCCCGGCCCAGGTCCTCGAGCACGCCCATGATTTTCCGCCGCATATCGTGATCGAGAATGCCCAACGTACTGGCGACCTGTTTGTGGTTCAGGGGCTTGTTGGGTTGGCGCTTGAAGACCTCGAGGATCTCTTTGCGCAATTGTTTGGGCGGGGTTCTGGGAGCCATTGGCACAAAGATGCCATGAATCGATTGGCATTTGCGACCTTTGCACCCGCATGTCTACACGCACTTATCAACGATGGGCGCCCGAACATTGGGACGAATACGCCGTCATCGACTCCGGAGACCGCTCGCGACTCGAGCGATTCGGCAACCTCGTCTTAGACCGGCCGGACCCCTCGGCGGTGTGGTCCCGGCGATTGGATTTCGCGGCGTGGGATGCGGCCAACGCGCGCTTTGAGCCCACCGGCATGACGAAAGGCAATTGGGTTCCACTCGAATCCGTTCCGGAAGGGTGGCAATTGAATTACCGCTCGCCAAGCCTGCAGCTGCGCTTTCACCTCGAGATGACGCGGTTCAAACACGTCGGGATTTTCCCTGAACAAGCCGTCAACTGGGAATTCATCGCCGAACGGCTGAAGCCCGGCGACACCTTCCTCAACCTGTTTGCTTATACCGGTGGCGCATCGCTCGCCGCTCGGGCGGTGGGCGCAGAAGTGACCCACGTGGATGCCATCCGTCAAGTGGTGGATTGGACGCGCGTGAACATGGAGTTGAGCGGTCTCGACGGCATCCGTTGGGTGGTGGAAGACGCGCTCAAATTCGCCCAACGCGAACAGCGCCGTGGCAACAAATACAAGGGCATCGTCCTCGATCCACCCACGTGGGGCCTGGGCCCGAAAGGCCAAAAATGGCGCCTTGAAGACCAACTCCTCAACCTTTGCCAAATCGTCGCCGACCTCGTTGAACCCGGCGGTTTCATCATCATGAACACGTACAGCGGCATCGCACCGTCCGCACTCGAGACGGTGTGGGACCGCATCCTGCCCTCGGCCGATACCGAAGCCGGTGAACTTTGCCTGCGCGGCGAAGACGGCCACTGGATTTCCACGGGCAGCCTCATCCGAATCACCACCCGATCATGAGTTCTTCTGCTTCTGAATCCCCGATGCTCGGCCTCCGTTTGCCTACCGACCCGCGCTGGGTAGCGCTCGTCGAAACCAACATTTCCGAAATCCTGACGGACCACGCGTGGTGCGAGCAAAAGGCCGCTTCCAACGCCATCTCCACCATCGTTCGCTTTCCCGAACACATCGATCTGGTGGAAGAGTTGACCCGTATCGCACAAGAGGAAATCGAACACTTCGGCATGGTAGTGGAGCGCATCAAGGCCCGCGGCTTTGAGTTGGGACCCGAGCGCAAGGACGATTACGTCGGCGAGCTGTTGCAGTTTATCAAGCGCAAATGCTCCCGCGAAGAACAGCTGGTCGACCGATTGCTCTTCGCCGCCATGATCGAGGCGCGGTCGTGCGAGCGGTTCAAAATGCTCTCCGAAAAAATCAGCGACCCGGACCTCGCAGCGTTCTATCGCGAACTCATGATTTCGGAGGCTGGCCACTACACGACGTTCATCGGTTTTGCCCGGAAATACGGCCA
>JBMSHA010000161.1:0-4782 GCA_049416245.1 Flavobacteriales bacterium
CCGCGGCGTTCCCGACTCCAAATCCAATGCCGACTGTGCGCGGTAATCCCGGACTTCAATCACTTTTTCACCCGCGAGCGTGGAAGGCGGTTGGGTGCGAAATCCTTCCATTTGCGCAGCGATTTCGGCCTTACCAGACCGACCTTGCTTGGTTTGGGATACCAACGCTTCCTTGAAAGCTCCGTGCTCCGTGTGAATTCGAGCCAAACGGTCAAGCAGCGTTTCACCGCTTTCTGCACTCGCGTGCGCCAATTCGCATAACATACTCGCTGCGGCAACAGCATCCTTGTCGCGCACCGCATCGCTGATCATGTAGCCATAACTCTCCTCGCCTCCCACCACGAATCGGCCGCGACCTTCTTCTCGGCGAATGACATCGGCGATCCATTTGAATCCCGTGAGCGTTTCATGCACATCCAATCCAGCAGCCGAACCGATGGAAGCCATCAAATCCGAGGTCACAATGGTTTTGGCTACGAAGTCTCCAGGCTTCAATTGCCCGCTTCGCCGGCGTTCATTGACGACATAATCCACGAGCAGAGCCCCGGTCTCATTCCCGTTCAGGAGACGCCATCCCCCTTCCAAATGGGCGTCCGGCACCGCGATTCCCACGCGATCGGAATCCGGGTCTGTCCCGAGCACCAATTGGGCGTCCACGGATTTTGCGAGCGCGATGGCCTCCGACAGGGCCGCGCCCTCCTCGGGGTTCGGGCTGTGAACGGACGGGAAATTGCCGTCGGGTTCGCGTTGACTTTCCACGATGTGAACGTTTCGAAATCCCGCAGCTTCGAGCGCCGGGATCACAGACACGGAGCCGGTGCCGTGCAAGGGCGTGTAGACGATGCTCATATCCGAGCCGTGGTCGCGCAATCCCGGGTGCAAGCGCAAATTCAACACGGTGCTGCGGTACGCGTCATCCGCCTCAGCGTCCAACCAATGGATGCGGGATTGGGCCGCAGCATCCTGCCCCCAGTTGACTTCATTTGGCCCTGAAACCGCGCGCACTTGGCTGATGATGCCCGCATCATGGGGAGGCACGATTTGGCCCCCGTCACTCCAATAAACCTTATAGCCGTTGTATTCCTTCGGGTTGTGGCTTGCCGTGATGACAATGCCCGCGGTACAATTCAAGTGCCGCACCGTGAAAGAAAGCTGCGGCGTCGGGCGCAAGGCTGGAAAGAGATGCACCTCAATGCCGTTGCCGGCCATCACATCCGCCGCCACCTTGGCGAATTCCGCGCTGCGGTTTCGGGAATCGTGCGCAATGGCAATCGATGCACCGTTGGGCTGAGCCTCGAGCATGTAATTAGCCAAACCTTGGGTGGCTTGGGCGACGGTGTAGGCGTTCATCCGATTCGTGCCCACACCCATCAAGCCGCGCAAGCCGCCTGTACCAAATTCCAAATCCGTGTAAAACGCTTCAATTAGCGTTTCATCATCGGCTTCGACGAGTTGTTTTGCCTCTGCTGCGGTAACGGCATCGTACGGCGATTGGGTCCAAGCCTGGGCTTTTTCTCGAGCCAACTGCTTCAATTCTTCTGCATTCATTCCTTCCGATTCAATTCATTTTTCAATTCCAAATCCCATGGCACTTGGGCCCGTCCCATCGCATGGGCCAAGGGTCCGCCATCGAGGTAAGAAAAGGCCGGCCGCTTTGCCGGTGTTGGAAATTCATCCGTCGTGCATGGGGATAGGTCCACATCAAGCTCCTGCGCCTTGAAGATCGCATCAGCAAATCCATACCAGGTAGTCGGGCCCAGGGTGCTGTAGTGCCAAATGCCGCTTTTTGGGGGAGTTGCCATCGTGACCAATGCCATCAAGCATTCCGCAAACGGGCGGGCGGCAGTCGGCGCACCTACTTGATCGTCCACAACCTTCAAAGCTTTGCCTGCATTCCCCAATCGCAGCATAGTTTGCAAAAAGTTCGATCCGCGAACGTCGTATAGCCAAGCCACCCGGATGATCCAGTAGCGTGCGGCTGTGGCAGCGGAAGCAAACGCCTGCTTCACTGCTTCTTCTCCCCTCAATTTCGACGCCGCATAAACGCCTTGAGGGGCTGGAGGATCTTCCGGTGAGTAAGGTTGCTGTGATGTACCTGAAAACACATAGTCCGTGCTGATGTGCACGAAATCGATGCCGCGTTCTGCACAAGCGAGCGCAAGAAGTTCAGGGCCAATGGCATTGATGGCATGCGCCAAATCTGGCTCCGATTCTGCCCGGTCCACCGCCGTGTAGGCGGCAGCATTGATAACGGCATGCGGTTCGAACGCATCCAATGTTCGGGCAATGGACTGGGGGTCGGTGATGTCACATGCCGAGCGATCGACTGCGAACACCATAGCTGCATTGCCCCCCGCATGCTCCGCGAGTCTGGAACCCAATTGGCCACGCCCACCTGTCACCAACACTTTTCGCATCCCCTAAATTACGCTTTATTCATCATTTGCAGGCAATCAACCGTTCGTGCGCATGGCCTCCACCGGTTCCATTTCCGCCGCGCGCTTCGCCGGTGCCAATCCCGCGAGCAGACCCGATGCCACCGCAACACTGAGTGCCACGATAATCCGCGAAGGATGGACATTCAACGTAAATCCAATGTCCACCCGATTCACCACCAACACAATGCCTTCAATCGCGAGCAGAGCAAACACGGCGCCAATCACGCACAAGGCGACCGCCTCGAATAGGAATTGGAGCAAGATGAAGGTGCTTTTCGCGCCAATTGCTTTTTGAACGCCGATGATGCGGGTTCGCTCGCGAACGCTCACAAACATGATGTTGGCGATGCTGAAGCACCCAACGAGAATGGCGAAAATCCCAATGAACCAACCGCCGTATTCGACCTGCTGAAAAATGGAATCCAACACCGACGTGAGCATGTCAATTTGGTTGATCGAGAAGTCCGCTTCCTCGCGGGGACGCAGCCTCCGGACGGATCGGAATTGTTGAATGATTTCATCCGATAAGGCCTCGTTCGTCACCCCATCTCGGGGCTTCACCATGATGGTCGTACCCATACCGTAGTCCATGATGCGGTGGCCGAATTTGGCCGGAACGATGGCGGCGCGATCAAATCCATCATTGATCGCCGATGCGCCTTGTTGCGCGAAAACCCCGACAATCTCAAGCCGCTGCCCCTTCGCTTCGATGGTCTTCCCGACGGCATCCGCACTGCCGGTCAACTCCATGGCCACATCGTGACCCACCACAGCAACGGCTCGCCCCGACGAGACTTCAATTGGAGCGAAGTACCGACCGGTCGCAATATCCAGCGCAATGACATCCTCGTAGCCTTCGGAAACCGCCACGATCCCGACACCGTCCATCCGGCTGTTATCGGATTCAACGGCCAACATGGTTTTGGCTTGGAATACCACCTGCTTTGCGGTGGTCAATCGATCTGCGAGCAGTTCCGAATCGGCTAAACTGACTTCGCGGCGTTGCACATACTTCCACCAAGGATATTCTTCATCAAAAGCCCAAGGCCATTTTTGGATGAAAAGGACCTCATCGTCCAGCATGTTGAAGGTGCTTTTCAACCCGTCCTCGAGTGAATCAACCACCGCGAAAACAGCGGTGATCATGAATATCCCAACCATCACCCCGAGGAGGGATAAAAACGTGCGCAAACGGTTCGTGACGATCGCCGACCAGGCAAAGGCAAAACTCTCATACAGCAATCGGAACCAAAGCATACCACAAAGCTAAATCCCACGAGCCAACGGCCTCCCATATTCGAGATTAATTGTAGTTTTGCGCCTTTCGTCACGCCTTTCCAAATTGCATCACATGACCGCTCCACGCCGCATCCAATCCGCATTGATTTCTGTGTTCCACAAAGACGGCCTTGAGCCTATTGTTGATCACCTGAAACGGCTGGGCGTAACGATTTATTCCACGGGTGGAACCCAGGTTGCTTTGGAAGCGATGGGGGCTGAAGTTGTACCGGTGGAAGAAGTGACCAATTACCCTTCCATCCTCGGAGGACGGGTCAAAACGCTGCACCCCAAGGTGTTTGGCGGCATTTTGAACCGCAGGGAATTCGCAGAAGATGTTGCTCAGATGGAGGCTTACGAATTGCCTCACATCGACCTCGTCATTGTCGATCTGTATCCTTTCGAGGCTACGGTGGCCAATGGCGGAAGTCATGGCGACATCATCGAAAAAATCGACATCGGCGGCATTTCTCTCATCCGAGCAGCGGCCAAGAATTTTGAGGACGTGGTCATCGTTCCCAGTCAAGCAGACTACGGAACCTTGCTGGATTTGTTGGAAAACGGCGAAGGCGTGACCACTCGGGAGGAACGACAAGCATTGGCGACCCGAGCTTTTCGCGTGAGTTCACATTACGATACCCGCATCCACGAATGGATGCAAGGCGGCCCCTCCGTCGAAACCTTGAATCTCTCGGAGCTGGAAAATCGCAGTTTGCGTTACGGCGAGAACCCTCACCAAGCGGGACGATTTTTTGGCGCACTCACGGAGCTCTTCGACCAATTGCACGGGAAGGAATTGTCCTACAACAACCTGCTCGATGTGGACGCGGCCGTCCAACTCATGCGGGAGTTTGCGGAGGATGCGCCCACATTTGCCGTTTTGAAACACAACAACGCTTGTGGCGTGGCAACCCGACCGACCATCAAGGAAGCCTGGGTGGATGCGCTCGCGGGCGACCCCGTTTCGGCATTTGGCGGGGTACTCATTGCCACCCGTCCCATCGATGGTCCCACGGCTGAGGCGATGCACGAACTGTTCTTCGAAGTGGCCATTGCCCCCGGATTC
>JBMSHA010000162.1:0-4765 GCA_049416245.1 Flavobacteriales bacterium
ACCCCATTGGACGCACCGTTCAAGATGTACCAAACACCGCCAAGGTCATCGCTCAACATTAGCGATTGCCCGGACTCAAACGGTTCGACCCACGGTTCATTCCCTTCCAATACACTCACCCCAGATTCTCCATTTTCCGAAGATGCCGCCTCTTCCAGTCCGATGGTGACCCAACTATCGTACGCTGCATCCGGAATGAAAGGAAAAACGAGCGGGTTCGTGCTTTGGCCCAGTGCACCTCCTGCTTCGTGCTGAAAAAAGTTCGTCGTGCTGTGGATGAAGGTCGGATTGACATCATCACCGGCAACAGCACTGACAAAGTCGTCTGCATTTTCACAAAGCGCATAGATTCGGTAGGTCACAAAGCCGGTTAGATCGGAATCTCCCACCATTCCGTCGTGCACCGCGTAAGATTCAATTTCAATGCAATACCCCTCGTATGGTGTATAGTTGCAAGCCTCTGGATCGTTACAAACGGCCGGATAAGAGCATGACCCGTTATTATCGGTTGCACCTGCATTGAAGTTCTCTGCTGCTGGATCGGTACACCCTAGAACTTCAAGTTCGTTGCAGACCCCGTCACCGTCGTTATCTCCTAAGCAATTTCCATCGCAATCATAATGCACTTCAGGAAATTCACAAGCCGAATTATCTGAAATGGTGTAAGCCGCATCAAAATTGCATGCGTCATCGTTCATACATCCGACGCATGAAGTGAACTCACATGAACCGTCTGATTGAGTAGCCGTTTCATCATAATTGCACGCCAACGGGTTGACACATCCGGATATCGCATAGGTACAAGAATCGTCATCATCCGTGGCTTCGCTTTCGTAATTCTCGGCCTCGGGATCGGTGCATCCAGCGACTTCAAATTCGTCGCATATCCCATCGGAATCTGCATCATTAATGCACAATCCTTCGCAATCGTAACCGGCATTTGCGTACTCACAACTCGCAGGGTCTGAAATAGTGTATGACGGATCGTAATTGCAAGCCGTTGGATTCATACAGCCCGTGCATGAAGTGAATTCGCAGCTTCCATCGGAGGCATTCGCAGTCGGGTCATAATTGCACGCGATGGGATTGAGGCAACCACCGAAAGCGCAAGAGCCGTTATCAACCGTTGCCTCCGGATCATAGTTATCCGCCTCTGGGTTTGTGCAACCTACACATGAAGTGTACTCACAAGAACCGTCTTCTGCTGTAGCTTCAGGATTGTAATTACATGCATTTGCATTCATACAGCCGGGCGTAGCGCAACTGAGGTATTCACAGGAACCATCATTGTACACCGCGAACTCGTCATAATTGCAAGCATTTTCATCCGTACAGCCAATGCACGACGTGTATTCACAGGATCCATCATCCTCGGCGGCATTCCCATCATAATTGCACGCCCAAACATCGGTACACCCACCGCATGGAGCGTATGTGCAGCTTCCATCGTCCTCAGAAGCATCGGGGTCAAAGTTGCAAGCCTCGGGATCGGTGCAACCTGGATATGCCTCTGGCGGCAGAATATCCCAGACGTCAGTACCCTCGTATCCTTGTTGAACTTGAATCGCACTTGCTGTTTCATCAGCAGGAATTATCTGGGCATTGAGCGTACCCGTAGGCGTACCAGCCGTCGTCACTTGCATCACCAGCACTTTCAAATCATCTCCCGCAAATCCGTTTGTCGTACCGGTCAACAAGTACCACGCCCCACCCAACTCGTTATTGACGACAAATCCTTCACCATCAGTCGGAGAACCCGCAATGAAATTCTGCAAAAAAGGTTGTTCTGGGCTTTGCAATGCGGACACATCAGCTTCACCGGATTCTTCTGGAGCGGATTCCAATCCGATGGTCACCCAGCTATCATATGCGACTTCCGGGAAATATGCTGCAACAATGGGAAGAACGCCGCCTGCAGTCGGTCCTGTAGCAAAAGGACTGTTGAACATGGGAGCGTCCAATTCCAACGTCATGGGAGCATCTTCCCCACCGTAAATGGCAGAGACAAAGTCTTCAGGATGAGAAAGTTGCAAATAGAAACGATAGGTGGTTTGGCCAGCCAACTCCGCCACTCCGTCGATGCCATTGTGCACCATGTGCTCTTCGATCAAGAAAGTGGCCCCTTGCGACCAAACACTCGAAAGACCCGCGATCAAATAAAAAACAATGGCGTGAATCACGCCTAAAAGTCGGTAAGAAAACCTCATAATCAAATCCAAAAATTGAGAGATACTGAGGTTTACGGCATGATTGGATTTTCGGTTTCACTTCAGGACATAAAAAAAGGGGGCCGAAGCCCCCCTTAGAAACAATGAGATTCAAATATTACTGCTTCAAGAGCTGTACTGTTTGACGAGAACCATTCGATTGAAGCTCGAGTTGGTATACGCCTGCAGATGCCCCAGAGAGGTTAATAGGAGCTTGAACTGCACCCCAAATTTGATTCATGGTTTGCGTCCAGATAATCCTTGCCTGAGCGTCGTAGACATTCAAAATCAAGTCTTCTCCCACAGCGCCCGTTAAATTCAGGTTAAACATACCTGTACTTGGGTTGGGGCTGATGTTTACAGATTGTAAGAATGTCCACTCTTCGATTCCCACTGGCACTCCAAACGTTTCGCTGACCGAGCAACCATTAGCATCGGTAACCGTGACGGTGTATTCACCCCCAACGATACCGGTCAAATCTTCATCCGCGCTTATGAATGAATCCGGCCCAGTCCAAGAGAATGAGTATCCACCGTTTCCACCATCGACAGAAATGTCAATGGAACCGTCCCCAGCTCCCGTGTCATTCACGATTGTGCCGGTAACAGCCAATACTGCTGGTTCAGCAACTTCGGCCTCCACAGATGCAGAGCATCCATTAGAATCTTGTGCATAGAAAGTGTAAATACCTGCGCCCAAATTGGTGAACACCGGTGTTGATCCAAAGTCGCTTCCGTCATCACTGTACTCGAAAAGACTAGTACCACCAGAAGCGGTTACCTCGACCAAACCGTCTGTGTCACCGTTGCACGATACCGCGGTCGCAGTAGCAGATACTTCCACCGCAGGAATGTCCGCTACCGTAAAGGTAACCTCGGCCATGCATCCCTCCACGTCCGTAGCTACGACCACGTAATCCCCAGGTGTTAAATCACCAAACGAAGTCACGTCACCGTCTTCACCTCCATTGAATGAGAAGACCAGTCCTCCATTGCCACCGTTAGCATTGAACGAAACGGCACCGTTCGCATCACCGTTGCAAAGAATTCCCGATGCGTTGCCTGTAATGATAATTGGATCTGGAGCTCCAACGACGTACTGGTTAGCCGTTTGACCGACACAACCATTCACATCCATCGCGTAGAACGTATACGTACCCCCTCCTACGTTCAAAATATTACCTGGTGCAAAATCCACACCGTTCGAAGAGAATGTCATCGATGCAGCCGTGCCTGAACCACCAATCGTGATCAACGAAACAACCCCATCCTCCGAATCGGCGCATGTTGCATCCGCGATAGCATTCTGCCCCCCAGCTACAGACACGGTAAGCGCCTGAGGGTTCGCAATAGAAATTGCCCCACTCGCGGCAACACAGCCGTTTTCGTCCATGGCGTAGATGGTGTAAAGACCTGGTCCGAGATTGTCGAAATACAAATCCGCGTTGGAATCGGCAAATGTCTGCGAAAGACTATAAGACATCGCTCCTGTTCCTCCGGAGGAAGAACCCGAAATCACGGCGTCTGAACCGCCATTGCAGCTCACAGACTCTGTCATCGATGCCGAAACCATAATGGGTTCAGGTGCAACCAACTCCACTTCAATGCTCGCTTCACATCCGGCTCCATCAATGGCTGAAATGGTGTAGGTGCCTCCGGTCAAGTCGTCAAAACTACCCACTGCGAGGGACGGCGTGTTCATGCCAATTCCGTACAATACGCCCAATTGCGCTCCTGAAGCGGCAACTGTAATTTCTCCGTCTCCTACGCCTGGACAGGTATTTTGGATGATTTCAGAAACAGAGAGTGCCAAAGTACATGGGAAGATACAAGGATCTCCACCTTCTTCTGTAGCATCCGGATTGTAGTTGGTCGCATCGGGATCCATACAACCGAAAATGGCACCTTCTACGGAGCTGAAAGGCACACCTTCGAAAACCTGAGATTGCGCTTGAACGCCATTCACGAAGATCTGGATATTAAAGTTTCCTGTAATAACAGCGTCATTGGGAGCCGTCAATTGGGCTATCAAGACCTTCAAATCATCACCAGCTTGCGCTGCCGCATCTCCGAAAAGCGTGAACCAAGAACCTCCATTTTCAGAGTTCACCACTAAGTTCCCTCCAGAATTAAAGGTTCCAAATGGCACATCCATTCCAATGGTATTGGGTTGTCCAGCTACTTCGTTCTGGTTCAATGCACCGATGGTGACCCAAGAATCAAATTCAATGGATGGGAACGCACTGAAAAAGGCAGGATTGATCGTCCAACCAACATTCGATCCCAATGCGTTCTGGTAGAACCCACCAGTTGAAGTTAAGCTAAGAGGTGCTGTAGCATCTCCATAAACAGCCGAAATTTCATCGGATGGGTTAGTACAAACAGCGAAAACGTGGTATGTGGTCATACCGTCCAACTCTGCAATGCTTCCGTCGTGAACCACATACGGCTCCACGCTTATTTCAACGAGCTGAGCAAATGCACTCGAAAAGAGCAGAAAACTCGCTGAAAGGAGTAAAAGATGTTTCATAGGGGTTTAGTTAATGTGAATCTCAACC
>JBMSHA010000163.1:0-4744 GCA_049416245.1 Flavobacteriales bacterium
ATTTTCCTTTTGCGTTGTGTAATAAACCTCTCAACCGTCCTTCTAAGTCAACCACCCGATTTTCCATGCAACTAAATTCAACATTTGTGATGAATGCCCATTAAATTCGAACTGCCATGAGCAATCCACCCAAAGTTACCCTTCTCGATGAAACGCTCAGTTTCCCGGCTATCGAGGAAGCATGGGAAGGGCTGATTGCAATCGGAGGAGACTTGCAAGAAGCTCGGCTGATCGCAGCTTATGAAAATGGAATTTTTCCGTGGTATGGTGAAAATGACCCCATCTTATGGTGGGCACCGGAGATCCGTTCTGTTTTGTATCTCGAAGAATTGAAAGTCTCAAAGAGCATGCGGAATGTCCTGAATCGCAGAACCTTCGAGGTACGCATTGACACCGCATTCGAACATGTGATTCGAAATTGTGCAGACATCCGGAAAAGCAATGAAGGAACGTGGATTTCCGAAGAAATTGTGCAAGCCTATCTGCGGCTGCACAATCTCGGTTTGGCCCACTCCTTTGAATGTTGGCAGGGCGAACAGCTCGTCGGAGGTCTTTATGGCGTAAGCATCGGTCGCATGTTCTTTGGAGAAAGCATGTTTTCGCTGGTTAGCAATGCTTCAAAGGTGGCTTTCATCCATCTGGTCGAATGGGCGAAACTGCATCATTTTGGACCGATTGATTGCCAAATCAGCAACCCCCACCTCAAATCTTTGGGAGCCTGTGAAATCAGTCGCAAGGATTATATGGCGATGCTGAGAACCCACTTGAGCGCTGGGAAAACGATCCGTAAGTCTTGGAGACAAACCGCTGATTGGGAACCAATTCACAAGTAATTCACAAATTTCTTTAGGTCGTTAACAATTCGTTCATATTTCATTCGGTATCGGGCCGGCTTTGGAGATGTCGATAAGTACTTTGCAAACGTTCAGCGGTTGTTCACAACTGCCCACAACGACACATAATCGCCTCCCTAACCTACACCAAATTACGCCCTATGGATAAGTACGATTACATGATTCTTGACATCATCCAAACGTATAAGCAAGAACAACAAACCCACATACGCCTTGCCGTATTGGAGCGGAATTTCTGGAAGCGCATTGAGGCAGATACTGATTTGAGTGTAGGGCAAGCCCGCATTGGTGAGCGCATTACCAATTTGTATTTGGATGGGATGCTGCAGAACAAAAACGGTTATACTTTGACAAAGAAAGGTCGAGAACAACTCGCCTTCGCCCCCTGGAGACAAGGCGAAATGGTCTGAGCGAAGACCAAAAATTAAACTCAACAAGTACCCAGCACCTGTTCAGGTGACAAAAAGCAAAAGGCCGGAATAATCCGGCCTTTTGCTTTTCTACGTTGTGTCTTTGGTTCAAGAGAAGACACTGGAAATCCTACTCTTCGAGTATTTCCAGTGCAGGATACTTCTCCTTCCAGAACGCCAATTTTTCTTGATCACGCACGGTAATGACCGTCCTTCTGTCCAAGCGGACCTTGATGTTCGGTTGCAATTCTTTTTCTCGCTTTTTACGTGCCATGGTCGTTGATTTTGAACAGGCTCTCACCGTTCGGTTCGTTCTAGACATCTAATGAACACAAAAACCGACCAAATAGTTGTCAGTGTGCAAAAAGATTACTCCTTTGTTAAGGAATTTTATCTAATTATTGAAAATCAAGGGGAGAAATCAGGACTTGGCGATTCGATTTGCAAAGAAGAGGATGTAACCGTAGCAAATCAATGGGACCATCAAAGCCACAGCAAAGCCAAATCCATCAGCCAAAGCACCCATGGTTGGTGGAATGAATGCGCCCCCTACGATGGCTGTGCAGAGCACACCACTACCGAGAGGTTTCAGATCACCCAACTCACCGATTCCCAGCGTAAAAATGGTAGGAAACATGATGCTATTGAACATCCCTACGCCGATCAAAGCCAACAATGCGGTCACGCCGCTCGAAGCAATGCTTATTGCAATCAGTGCAGAAGCTCCAATCGCGAACCACCCCAATAATCGCCTCGGTGCAATCCGCTGCATTAAGAATGAGCCCACAAATCGACCGATCATAGCGCCGCCCCAATAAAAGGTAAGTAACGCACCAATCAGCCCTTTGGCATCCATTCCCTGTAAACTTTTCCCCCCGATGCTCGCAGCAATTTCCGCCATGGTCGCCAGCCCGCTGCTATCCCGAATGACCCGATCGGCGCCCAATTCCAATCCATAACCGACCATATAGGACCCCAAGGCTACTTCCGCACCGACATAAACAAAAATTCCCAGAGCCCCGTATCGAAGGGTGCGATTCGACCAAACCTTCGCCATGCCTCCGCTCAGGTTCCCTCCAAGGATTCTGGGCAGTTTGCTCATGCCAATCAACCCAGCCAATAGCAAGAAACCTAAAGCCAAAGCCACAAAGGGGCCTTGAACAGCCGCTGCCTCGCCCACACGATACGCATTGAGTTGTTCGAGGCTCAATGCCGATTGTTCTTCCGTTGTCAGGATTTGATCACTTAATAAAAAACTTGCAGCAATAATCGGTGCAATCGTGGTACCCAACGAATTGAAGGCTTGAGCCAAATTCAATCGGCTTGAGGCCTTCTCAGGCGCTCCCAAAACGGATATGTACGGATTGGCTGCGACTTGCAAAATCGTGATTCCGCCTGCCACAACAAAAAGCGCAAGCAAAAACAACGCGTAAATCCTCGTCTCAGCCGCTGGATAAAACAACAAACATCCCAACGCTGCCATTCCCAAACCCACCAGGATACCTCGCTTATAGCCGATGCGTTCGATGAGATTTCCGCCGGGAATACTCAGCAAGCCATAAGCGGCGAACCAAGCGAATTGGACCAACCCAGCTTGCAACATGTTCAGTTCGAATACATCTTTCAATCGGGGGACAAACGCATCCACCATAACGGTGATGAATCCCCACATGAAAAACAAGGTGGTTACCACAATGAAGGGTCCACGCACAGCGCTCAAATCTTTCGTCATGCTCGCAAAGAAAAGGCATTATGCCTTCCGTTGGCCAGCTTAGCGCATCAGCTGAAGAGTACCTGAAAACTCCTCTGCATCCGTATTGAATCCTTTCAAACGGATGATCCAATTGTAAATCCCGTTCTCCGCAAAATGGGTTCCTCCTTGAACATCGCCGACCCAAACATCATCCAAGCTTGTGCTGTGGAATACCGTTTCGCCCCATCGGTTCATGATCCAGATTTCGTAGTTCATGATCTGCGATCCGATGACTTGAAACGCATCATTGATGCCGTCGTTATTCGGGGTGAAGGCTGTGGGGACGTAGAGCAGAACCGGCCCGCGGACCACCGTGTATGCTTGGTTCGTACAACCTACCCAACTCGTTACGTCCAAAGTCACCGTATAGTCTCCAAGCCCATCAAACATATGGGTCGTTATGGGTTCGTCTGAGGTCGATCCGTCACCAAAATCCCAATGGTAAGCGTACGCTCCGGCATACGGTTCTTCAGGAGAAGGCGTAGCCCGGAAAGTGTACAAATTCTCGTCAATTTCCGACATGCTCGCAATGAAATCACTGAATAGATACTGCACCTCAATATTCGTTGCCGTGTCAATTTCTTCACCGCAAATATCCGTAGCCACCACGGGGTAGACTGCAGACTGGAGTGGCGTGATGTATTGAACTGGACCGTATGTACCGAGAGTTGGCCAGAAATAAACAAAGCCTTCTTCGCCCCCCATGGCTTCAACCTCCAATGAAATTCCGTCCCCAGCGCAAATGATATCGCTTGGTGTGACTTCGATGCTCAATGGGATGTCCGGGATGTGGTAAACCAGGGAATCCTGCGTCGCTCCGCCACAGCCGTCCGTTACGAAAACAGAAATCGGAACGGAACCGTATGATTGGACCGTGATTTCCGGTCCTTGGTCATAAGGCTCACTGCTGACGAACCAATCGTAGTTGTAGTTGCCAGCGCCGCTGATGATTTGCACTGGAATGTTTGTGAAATCCACACAACTCGCATAAATATCCGGTCCCAAATCGACGACCAAAGGCGGATTGTCTATGGTGACTACAGCGCTGGCGCTTCCACTTTGCCCGCATCCGTCATTCACGTTGACAGAAATGGTACTGGTCGATGACAGCTGCACATCCACATTCGAACTCGACTCATTCATGTTGATGCCGTTTTCATACCACGTGTATTGATAACCACCGGATCCGCTCGTAACATTGGCTTGCAAGTCGAACACCTCGGTACACGGGCCCACGAGGCCTTGAGGAAGGCTGACCTCAACATCCGGCGCATCCACTGTGATTTCCACCGTTGCCTCTTCCGTTTGACCGCAATTGTCCGAAACTTCTAACGTAATGGTAGCATCACTGCTCGTTTGCCAATTAAGGGTGGCGTCGAAGTCGAGCCATTGGTTTCCGTTGAACCATGTATAAAAGAATGGCGCCGTTCCGTTCGCTGATGCAGGAATGGCAAATGGATCGTTGCATAACACCGTCACCGCATCATCCACTGTAATTATAATCGGTGGAATGTTGTAGCCAATTTCTATGCTATCGGTGACTTCAAAACCACAGCCATCAGTTAGGGTGACAAATACCTCATCGGCATTGGCCCATGTACTTAGCGTGAGAATGCTCGGATCCCACCAAGAAGGCCACAAATTGGTGCCTTCCTGATCCTCCCAAGTGTATGAATACATGCCGTCTCCCCCTGTAGCTGTTGTTGAGATGTCTGCCGATCCGTTGC
>JBMSHA010000164.1:0-4680 GCA_049416245.1 Flavobacteriales bacterium
ACCAATGCGGTCATCAATTCACCGGAGTTGTTGGCCCAAGAATGCTGCGGGTTTTGTCCGGTTGCCGTGTTTCCGTCACCGAAATTCCACGTGATGTTTTGGCCACCAGGAACAGTGGGCAAGGTCAATTCAAGCGGCGAACAAACGCTGTCGCTCGTCAAAGCCAACGCAAAGTCAGCTGCCGGGAACGCTGTAATCTCACGCGTGGTCGTGCTGCTGCATCCCAATGCGTCGGTTGCGGTCAGCGTAACCTCAAATGAAGTTGTAACCGCTCCTGTCTCGAAGACGTGGGTTGGATTCGACGCATCCACCGATGTGCCGTTACCGAAGTCCCAAGTGAACTCGTCTGCTTGTGTGCTGACGTTGTTGAATTGCACGGCCAAAGGCGAGCATCCGGTGTTTACATCAACAGTGAAATCTGCCGTGGGTTGAGGCTTGATGTATACCGTTGTTGATGCAGATCCGATGCATCCATTGGTAGTTTCTGCCTCAAAGGAAACGGTAGCGGTCATCAAACCCTCTCCATCATTGTGCCAAACGTGGCTCGCGTTTTGTCACGTAGCTGAGGTTCCGTCGCCGAAGTTCCATGTGATGTTTTGAGCGCCAGGAATGGTTGGCATGGTCAATTCGAGTGGCGAGCATACGGTGTCGTTTGACAATGCCAATTCGAATGCGGCGGTTGGGAAAACCGTAATGTCTTTGGTTGCAACATCCGAACATCCGAGCTCGTCGTGAGCGGTCAAGCTGACTTCGAAAATGGCAGTCGTTCCATCAGTTGAGAAAGCATGGGTTGGGTTTTCGCTGTGATCGGTTGTTCCGTCACCGAAGTCCCAATCGTAGCTATCTGCGAGGAGGCTACCGTTTGAAAAGTTGCTCACCAAAGGCTCACATCCGGCGTCGTAGTTGACCGTGAAGTTTGCCATCGGTTGGGGCTTGATGTAGACGGTAGTTTCCGATGTCCCCGCACAACCCATGGCCGTCTCGGCTTCGAGGGTTACGGTCGCGGACATGAGGTCTCCCGTGTTGTTGTTCCAGGTATGGGTAGGCGCGACTTCGGTTGACGAAGTGCCGTCTCCGAATGTCCAAACCAAATTTTGGGCTCCTTCAAGCTCTGGCATGGTCAACACGAGCGGTGAGCACACGGAATCACTGGTCAATGCCAAGTTGAAAGTTGCTGCTGCAAAGACTTCCACGTTGGCGGAAGTCGTGTCGCTGCAACCCAGAGCATGGGTAGCGATCAAGGTTACAGGAATGACGGTGTCAGATCCGTTGGATTCGAAAACTTGAGCAACCGTTTCGCCGCTCGCCGTTTCGGTTTCACCGAATGTCCAGTTCAAGGCATCCGCCAACACACTTGCGTCGGTGAAATTGGTTTCCAGCGGCTCGCAACCGCTCAATACGTCTGCGTTGAACGCAGCAGTGGGTTGCGGCTTAACCTGGATCAGGTCCACGGCAAATCCACCGCAACCGTACTCCGTCTCCGCCGCCAGTGTTACGATGTGGGTATTCAACGCATCACCATCGTTGCTCCACGTATGGAATGGTGTGGCCTCGTTCGAAGTCGTTCCGTCTCCAAAGTCCCAAGAAAAATTCTGCAATCCGGGGTATTCCGGCATGGTCATCGCCAATGGCGAGCAAATGGCCGTAACGCCCAAGTCCAAAAGAAAGTCCGCTGCAGGGTAAACGGTGACGGTCAAGGTCTCCGTATCGGTGCAACCCAAGTCGTCGATCGCAGTCAAGGTGATATCGAACGATTCAACCTCAGAACCGCTCGCGTAAAATGCGTGCGACGCGTTGAGGCCGTCGTCTGAAACACCGTCTCCAAAGTCCCAGGTGTAGGAATCCGCATCGGTGCTGGCATTCTCCAAGTTCGCTACCATGGGTTCGCATCCTTCAATGGCGTCAGCAGTAAAAGAGGCCATGGGTTGCGGACGGACGTATACCGTTTCGGTGTGGGCGTCCATGCAACCGAACACCGAAATACCGGTGAATGTGATGGAGGTGCCCATCAAACCGCCGTTGGTGTTTTCGAGCAAAATACTCGGCGCTTGTTCGGTGCTGGTGTTGCCACCGCCGAAATTCCAAGTGAATGAATTGACGCCATTGACAAACGGCATGGTCAATTCCAGGGGTGAGCAAGCGGTGTCATTGGGTAGGTCAAATGTGAAGTCCGCCTCGGGATAAACCTGGAGCGTTGCTGCCGTAGTGTCGTTGCAACCGTTAGCCGAAATCGCAATGAGCTCGACAGTTTGGCTTTGGATGGCCCCGGCATTGTTTTCCAAGGTGCCTGTCCATTCGTTGCCGTCGCTGACCCACGCATCATTTGCATACCACTCGTACGCAACGGCTCCTTGAGACAGGTTGTCGATGCCCACTGAGAATGGAGCACATCCTGCATTGACTGCTGGATCCATCGCCGCAATCGCCTGTGGAAATGCTTGAACCAGTACCTGATCGGTGGCTGTGCAGCCGGCCGTCGAAGTTACGGCTACGGTAGCTGTGTGCACATCGGGTTGGCCCAAAAGAGAAGTCAAGGTGGCGTTCACTGTTTCTCCGGCGAGGGCGGTGCCATCGATGCTCCAATCAAAGCTGGAAGCCAACGAAGCGTCGGCAGAAAACGTCACATCCAATGGAGAGCAACCGCTCAAAACATCCGCTGAAGCATTAACAACAGGAAGTGGATTGACGGTGACATACTCAGAAGTGGATCCTGAGCATTGCGGGGTGGTCACGGTCAAGCTTACGTTGTAGTCTCCTGTGAACGCATAATCGTGCGTTGGATTGGATTCGTAACTCACGGCGCCATCGCCAAACTGCCAGTACCATCCTGTGATGTTGGTGTTCCAATGGCTGGTGGATTCGTCGGTGAATGAAGTTGTTTCTCCGAGGCAGGCACCCTCAAACGCGAAGTCCGCTTGCGGTTGATGATGCACGGTCACAAATTGCTGCGATGTCGTTTGACATCCATTGACACCTGTCACCGCCACCGAGATGGGGTGGTTTCCAGGAGATGTGAATGTGATGGGATCCAATGTCGTTCCCGTCTGGAACGAAGGGCTCGGCATGAAGGACCAAACATACAAGTATGAATTGGCCGCCGAAACGTTTCCAGAAACGGTCAAACTGCCACACCCTTGCGTAGCAGACAATGTCATTTCCACATCCGGCTTGGGCAGTACGGTAATCTCCACGTTAGAGGTGTCGCTGCAAGCGCCATCCGTTCCAGGGTATTGAATCACGCTCTGAACAGTGTACGTTCCGGGATTCTGGTAAGTGAAGCTTACATGGCCCGTTGAGGTGTTCAAGAAATTGGAGTTGATGCCAAAATTCCATTGGTATTGAACGCCTGTCGCTTCTTGATGAAACTGCACGGCAGTGCCTTCACAAACGCTGGCTGTACTCGCCCAGAAATCGCTCGTCGGAGCGGCGGCGTAGTAATGGCCTTCCACACTGCAGGAACCGTCCGATTCGGAAAGGGTGATGGTGTACATCGTTTCCGAACCGGTGAAGTTGTGCTGCAACGGAGCGTCACCGGGAGTGTAAACTCCAACAGGCTCTGCGCCACTTCCGTCTCCCCAATCGATGAGCAAGTCCGTCCACGCGGTGAACGTTTCGATGCTCAACAAGTCGGAGCCGGAGCTGCAAGAGTTCCAAACCGGGTTTGAAGTTGCAAGACCATCGTTATCAAGTACTTGCGCACATTGAGAGCGAGCGGATTCAGGCATCATGATGCCCAAAATCAATGCAATTGAAATAAAAACTAAGCGGATCATACCGGACTTTTACGGCAGAAATCCGGATAGGTTGCAATTCGTATTGCTTATTTATCAGGCGTTTGCACTGTCCAAAATGGATTCCATCATGCGTGCAACGGCCGGACAGAGGTGGGTGTTTTGCTCGGTGATGGCCAGCACCTCGCGCATGTTTTTCCGGTCGGTATGTGGGTAGGCTCGACACGCCTCAGGCCTGACGTCGTAGATTGAGCAGCGATTGGAAGCCAGATCAAGAAAGGAGCACGGGGCTTTTTGCAATACCCAATCGCCATCCGAATCGCGTTGGAGGTAGCGTTGGGTGAAAGAAGAAACACTGCGTCCGGTGTGTTTAGCGATGCGAACGATGTCCCGCTCTTTGAATATAGGGCTCGTGGTGCGGCAACAATTCGCGCAAGCCAAACAATCGGTCTCGGCAAATGCGGCTTCGTGGGCTTTTTGAAACGTGGCATCCAAATCCGATGGGGGGTGTTGTTTCCAATTTTTGAATTGGAGTTGAATCAGTTTGCGCTTCCGCGCAGCCCACAGCAGGTGTTTGGCGTAGCGCGGATTCAATGCGGATCTTGGAATTGCTGGGCGTGAATGAACGTTGTATCGGTCAGCGTATGCAAAAACGCAATGAGTTGCGCTTGCTGCACCGGACTCAACGCCAAACCGCCTGTGGTGTACTTCATAAAAGGATCCACCGTTGCCGAGGGCACGCCGCCCGAATTGTAATGGGCGACGACTTCTTCCAACGTTTCAAACCGGCCATCGTGCATGTAAGGAGCGGTGAGCGCCACGTTGCGGAGGGTAGGGGTTTTAAAACGGCCGGAGTCCAGAGGATTTCCGGTCACGGCCGCGTGGCCTGCATCTGCGGTAAACGTGCTATCCAGACCGTTGTTTCGGAACAAATAATCACTGAATTGCA
>JBMSHA010000165.1:0-4679 GCA_049416245.1 Flavobacteriales bacterium
CACGCCGCACGGTAAAATTGCGTCACCGGAATGTCCTCGATGTCGGTCCAAGTGACGCCGTGGTCCTCTGTTTTGTACAGGCCGCCGTCGGTCGCGAGCACGCACGTCTGCGAACCGATCCATTGCAGGTCGTGTTTGTCCGCATGCACTTCGTACGTCCACCATTCCGGCCCCATCAGGTTCCAATTGTTTCCGCCGTTCAACGAATTCCACAAATTCACCCCGAGGATGGTGATGTCGTCGGCGTCAAACGGATTGATGCGCACTTTTGAGAAGTACCAACCAAACCCGCCCAACGCATTTTCCGGCACGTTGTCTTCCGGAATCACCGCACTCCACGATTCGCCGCCGTCTGTCGTGCGGTAGAGGTTGTCCAATTGGTGGTCTTGACCCACGACCAACGCATAAACGCCATTCGGCGACTGCGCCAAACCGATGCGCCCGCGTTCGCCTTCTCCCCAAGGGTTGGGCAACACGTCCCAACTCACCCCGGCGTCCTGCGATTTCCAAATGCGGCAATGCGGCCCCCACACCTCGCTCGCGGTCGAATTCCGCGTCCGCTGCCACGCCGCAGCGTACAGGGCTTCGGTCGCTGGATCGAACAAGATGTCCGTGACACCCGCCGAATCATCCGGCAGCAACACCTGCTGCCAATTCACCCCGGCGTCCGTGCTTCGGAACAGGCCGCGGTAATCGCCGGGTAGCGCGGGGTTGCCCATCGCACCGGCGAGCAAGACGGGCGCTTCGCCAGCACTTCCTCCTGGTACGAACAACAGCTTGCTAATCACGCCCATCGAATCCAGCCCCATGTTTTGCCACGATTCACCACCGTCCAACGACCGGTAGACGCCATTCCCGATTTTCGGAAAACTGCTGATCTGCGGGTCGCCCGTCGCCAAGAAGATGCGGTCGGGATTGCCTGGATAAAAAGCGATGTCGCCCATCGCCATTGCCGGAAAGTCTTCCGTTAAGGGTTGCCATTCCGCAGTGCCGCTCACACTCACCACGCCTTTCCAAAGCCCTCCGCTGCTGCTTCCGGCATAGAGGATGTTGGGGTCTTCTGGATGCTGCCGGAGAAAGTTGAATCGCCCGCCGATGTTGGTGGGGCCTTCGAGCCGCCATGCGCCTTCAATTGTTCGCGTGTCTGACTCTCTATGAAGCGATTTCCAGCGATCCACCGCATCGAGGGTAGCCGCAGCATGCCACGCGTCCCACGTGGCATCCGGTGCCGACCACTTCCAAGCCTCCGCCTCGAAGGGTTTCATTTTCTTGAAAGGATCCACGGGTGAAGTCGCGCAACCGACCCAACCCAAAACGAGCACTGCAACGGCAGCAAAGGAAATGACAATGTGCTTCATCAGCGAATTAACAGAATGTGGCCTTGTAAAGTTTTGATGTGGTAGGCGTCGTCGCGCAACACGGCTTGGTAGTGGTAGACGCCATCCGGCGCGAAATGCGCACCGCCCATGACTTCACCTACCCAATGCTCCTCCGGGTCCGCAGTGGCGAATACCAAAGCACCCCATCGGTCGAAGATTTGGAGTTCAAAACGGGTCACGGAGCCGCTGACGTACATGCGCCAAGCATCGTTGTGGCCGTCGTTGTCCGGGGTAAAGGCGTTGGGCGCGTAGGCATTGAGCCCTTCGGTCAATTCTATGGGATGGCACGTCAGGGACGAACATCCCACCGAATCCACGACTTCCAGGCAGAGGTTGAACGCGTCTTGCCCGATGTCCGGAATGGACAACACCTGCGACGGCCCTTCGAGCCAAGTCGCTGACGCCACTTCCCATTGGTAGGTGTTTTCGGCCACAGAATCCGTCGCCCAGATTTCGAGCAGCGGGTCAAATAGCGACGGCTGAGCCGGCGAAATCGTGAAGTCCGAACTCGGCGGTGCACTGAGGCACAGCAGTTCGGGGGCCACGAGGCTGCTGGTGCAACCGGCCCCATCCGTCACGGTGTGCGTCAATTGATAACAGCCGGGTTCTGCCACCACAAAAATGTTGTCCTCGCAAGCCAACGACGCACCTACGCCATTCTGCGCATAGGTCCATTGGCAGTCAGCAACCGCCGGGTTGAACGGTGCTGTACATTCTACTACGGCAGGAGCACATCCTGCTAGCGGGGTGAAGCTGAACTCCGGGTCGGGAAGAGCCAATACCGCAATGATCGCACTCGTGGTCGTTCCGCATGCCCCCGGTATCGTATACGTGACGGTGTGTTGTCCCACACCCGCCGAAGCCGGCGAAAATTGCCCGTTGCTTGCTCCCACGCACGTACCACAAGTTGCGCTCCATGCGCCGCCCGGTTCGTCGGCGGTGGCGACCACCGGCGCGTCATTGGCGCAGGCCGTGGGTGACAAGCTGAAGTTGCTGCTGGTGTTTGCGGTCACGGTAAAGGTTCCGGCACCGGAGGACGGACAGGCACCAGCAATCGTGTACGTCAGATCCCAGGTGCCCACGCCCGCGGTGACGGTATTGAACAGACCGCCCGGGGTGCAGCACCCTGCGCATTCGGCCGTCCACGTGCCTCCTGCTGTGGTGGAGATGAGGTTGACATCGCCCGTGCCTTCGCACAAACTCAAATCTTCGATGCTCGCATCCGGCACCGCCCCAATTTCGATGGTGACTTGCGTGGTTTGTCCGCACGGATTTTGCGAGGTGTAGGTGATGTCCACGAAACCGGGTCCGGTGCTCGCAGGCGTGATGACGCCGCTGCTCGACACGCAATTCGCACACGAGGCAGCCCAAGAGCCTGCGTAAACATCGTCGGTTTCCACCGCGATGGCTCCGGCGTCGTTGCAAATAAAATCAGGCACGGTCAATGTCACCGCTGCCGGCGTGCTCAGTGTAACGTCCACTGTCGCCGGGGTCATGGGGCAGCCGTTGCTGGTTCCGCCCAATGTGTAGGTGCCCGCGTCGCTAGAAGCGGTCGTCGCGATGAACAAGGTCTCATCGAACGTGGTCGAACCGTCGGGCGCCGTCCATTCCCAGGCCACATTGGGCACGGTGCCGTTGGGTTCGAGGGTCAAACTGTTTCCTTCACAAATTTCGATGTCGTCCCCGCTCAGTGGCGCTTCCAGCGTTTCGAAGACGATCAATTCAAACTCCGCCGTTTCTGAAAGGCAATTTTCAGTTTCGACCACCAGGGTGTAGGTGCCCGCATCTGCGAGTCCGGCGTTGGTGAACCCATCGGTGCTGTCCGAGCTGATCACATTGCCGGCTTCATCTGACCAAATCCAAGCGTCCGCCGAAGTGGTGGTCGTGAAGTCCCAGGCATCGCCTTCGCACAGCGGATCAGGAACGAGCACATCGGGCATGGGCGGTTGCGGCGCCACAAACAATTCGAGCGTATCGGGCAAAATTTCGCAGTCGCCGGCCATACCGGAAACGATGTAGAGTCCCTCATCATCGGTGGTCACAGGTCCGATTTCGATTTCGTTGCCGGTCGCCGTGAAGCCATTGGGCCCAATCCAATCGTACGTGGCATCGAGGATGGGGGAGGCGAACAATTCGGCCATTTCGCCGGCGCAGAGTTGATTGTCCGAGGTGAAGGTCGTGTGCTGGTAATTCGCGAAATCGCTGAAGTAGCCGTAGCGCGTACCGGAGGACGCGCCGCCGTTGATGATGCCAAGGTGAAATTTGGCAGTGCCGTTGACCAACCGAGAAGCGCCGCCTGTGGGAATGAAGCCCGAGCCCGTGATGTTGGCGTACATCCATTCATCACCCGTTCCCGGGACCGGTGAAAAATTCACGGCGCCGACATTGGCGGCATTGCCATTGAACGTGAAGTCACCTTCTGCACCCGCCGGCACGATAATCTTCATTCCGATGAAGTCATTGCTTGACCGCACGAAAGCCACCTCATTCGATCCCGTGCAATTGATGGGAGGGAGGATGGCCCCGCCCACCTCGCAGCCAAAGCCCGTCATGTGCAACGCCACCACAGGAGCGCTGGACTCATAAAACGCGGCTGCTGCAGTCAGGGTATGGGCATAGGTTTCGCCGGCATCCAACGTCCAAACATTCAAGCCGTTGATGCTGATGCTGGTGTTGTCTTCGGTTCCGACCAGAAACACCTTGTCCGGGCCGTTCAGGTTGCCTTTGACTGCGATGTATTCGACCCCCGCACCTGAAACCGGTATAGCCTGATCCCCCAGCAAATCCATGCACGAGCCGTGGTACGGTGTGCCGACGATGGAGTCATCGCTCACGGTAACGGCGATCGGTGCCGTACTGGTGACCAAGGTGCCGGACGGATGCTGATTGGCTGCCACGTTCGCTGCACGGAAGGCATACGTTTCTCCCGCATCCAACGTGATGGTAATCGCCGTGCCAGCCGCATATCCTGTCAAGTTTTGCGTGGGAATGATGGTGATTTCGGTGTTGTCCTCGGTGGCGACAATATCGATTCCTGCCTTGGACTGGGTATATCCGTTGTTCAAATAATTTTGGAAAGGCAGATAGAATTCATTGCCTAACGCGGATTGGCCTTTCAATGCGAAAATGTCGGGATTCAACGGGTGATTGACCTCGTAATAAGCCGTAATGGGCGCATCGGACTCGATGTGAAGGCCCTGTGGCAACACGGTATTGAAGGGCGTGTTTTCGATGTCATCAATCCAAGGCGTTAGGTCGAGGGTCATGGTGCCGTACGCGCCGATGGCCAAATTCTGAACG
>JBMSHA010000166.1:0-4673 GCA_049416245.1 Flavobacteriales bacterium
CCACGAGGTCCGCACCGGCATTCCAAGCCGCTTCAACTCCTGCTGCATCCCGAATGCCTCCGCCAACCAAGAGCGGGCAATCGGTCTGCTCGCGAACAGCGGCTATTGCGGAAACCGGAACCGACTGACCTGCTCCGCTTCCTGCATCGAGAAACAAAGCCCGCAATCCCAACATTTCACCGGCGACGGCGGTTGCCGCAACAATTTCAGGTTTACGTGAAGGGATGGGGGTGGTTTGGCTCATGTACGCTGCAGTGGTAAGCGGCCCATCCCCAACCAACATGTATCCGGTTGGAATGGTTTCCATACCCATTCGCCGAATGCGCATGGCGGATTCCACATGGCGACCAATCAGGAAATCCGGATTGCGGCCGGAAATCAAGGAGAGAAAAAGCACAGCATCTGCACCAGGCGCGACTTGGTCTGGCGCACCGGGAAAGAGCACGATGTTCCCGTTGAAATTTTGTTGAAGGGGTTGGATGACGTCCTTGACATTCCGTCGATTGAGCAGACTCCCGCCGATAAAAACGTCGGTGATGGGGGACTGCTTCAATCGCTCTATGAACTTGAGCCATTCCCTGCCGACCGGAAGGTCATCGGGGTCCAGCAAGGCGGCGAGGCGCTTGTCACCGTTTGCACGCGTTGCGATCAAGGAATCCAACCAACTCATGAGGGAAAGATACGCCGAAAGGCATCAATTAAGACCTCTTCTTTGAGCATGCCGTGTCCGCTCGGGATGAGGTGAAATTGAATGTGAGGCAAGTTTTGGGTTCGTGCTTGCAGTCTGCGCGCATTCCTCGGTGGAATGATTTTGTCACGTTCTCCAAAAACCAAATCGATCCGACAGCTCGATTCACAGGCTGCTTTTAATTCATCATGGGATGGCCAACACAGTCGGTGCGCGCGCCAGCCGTTCCAGACCATCATGCGCATCTCGTGGTTGACGGTGTGGAATTCACTGAATGCATGCAGGTGCTTGGAAATCAATCCGAGCCGGAGAAGTCGGTTGTTCCAACGTTTGACTTTTTCGGCGTTGCTGTCAATGTAAAACCATGCCCATCGACCGATTTTCGTGTGCACAGTCAGGTAGTAAAATGGCGATTTCTTCAATCCGTCAGGAGCCATGAGCAAGGTGCCTGACCATTTGGTTGGAGATTGATGCACAAGTGCGAGCGCAATGCGTCCTCCGATGCTGTATCCGAAAAGTCGTCGTGCTGTCAATTCCGGCGCCTCCAAGCGCGCAATGGCTTCGAGCATGTCATTGAGCTCAGATGGTCGAATGGCGCTGTCTTCAGGAATTTGCTCGGTATTCGGCTGGCTCATTCCATGATGTAGCAGATGCACAGCGATGAAGCATCCACCATGAGGCCAATGCTTCGCCACCTCTTGCAAATCTTCCAATGGTCGGGCGAAACCATGAAACCCGAAGGTCACGGCACCGACGCGGTCTTTGGAATTTTTCAGCACAGCATATTCAAGCGTCCACGGCCCTGATGAAAACGTCTTTCTCGTCACTTGCTGGTGTAAAGGGGCAAATTCCACGGGATAAAGTTCGTTTTCAATGTTGATAGCCCGTGAAAATTGTGAAAGACTTTTTTTGATTACCCCTGGATTTCAAGCCTATTTTTGTGCCCGGAAATTACCCACACGTTACTGCATGCTTACCTCCTGCTCGTCGAGAACGAGCGGGGTAAAAAAAAAATGCCCAAAGACAAACGCATCAAATCGGTCCTCTTGATTGGCAGCGGACCGATTGTCATTGGACAAGCTTGTGAATTTGATTATTCCGGTTCCCAAGCGGCCCGCTCACTTCGGGAAGAAGGGATTGAAGTTATCCTGATCAACAGCAATCCCGCGACCATCATGACCGATCCGGTTATGGCGGATCACGTGTATTTGGAGCCGCTGGAGCCCGCTTCCATTGAAAAAATTCTTCAAAACCATCCGCAAATTGATTCGGTGTTGCCGACGATGGGAGGGCAGACGGCCTTGAACTTGTGCATTCAATGCGACGAGATGGGATTGTGGAGTGAATACGGGGTGCGCATGATCGGTGTGGACATCAATGCCATTGAAATCACGGAAAACCGAGAGCGATTCCGTGAATTGATGGAATCGTTGGACATTGCGATGGCACCACAGGCAACCGCCAAGAGTTTTCTGGAAGGCAAAGAAGCTGCACAAAAATTCGGGTTTCCGCTCTGTATCCGAGCGAGCTACACGTTGGGCGGAGCTGGTGCGAGCATCATCTACGATCCGGCCGAATTTGAAGAAGCGCTCAACCGGGGGCTGCATTTGAGCCCCATCCATGAGGTGATGATAGACAAGGCGGTGATGGGTTGGAAGGAATACGAGTTGGAATTGCTCCGAGACTCCAACGACAACGTCACCATCATTTGTTCGATCGAGAATTTCGATCCCATGGGCATCCACACCGGCGACAGCATCACGGTAGCTCCAGCGATGACCTTGAGCGATACGACGTTCCAGCGCATGCGCGACATGGCGATCAAGATGATGCGCGAAATTGGAGATTTTGCGGGCGGATGCAATGTGCAGTTTGCGGTGTCAAATGACGAAAAGGAAGACATCATCGCGATTGAAATCAATCCGCGTGTGAGCCGGTCGTCCGCTCTGGCCTCGAAGGCCACGGGTTATCCGATTGCCAAAATCGCGGCCAAGCTCGCCATCGGCTACCACCTCGACGAATTGCCCAATCCCATCACCGGAACGACAAGTGCAATGTTCGAACCCACGTTGGATTACGTGGTGGTGAAAGTGCCTCGTTGGAATTTTGACAAGTTTAAAGGGGCGAACCGAGAATTGGGGTTGCAAATGAAGGCTGTTGGAGAGGTCATGGCCATTGGCCGTTCTTTTCAAGAAGCCTTGCAAAAAGCGGCGCAGTCATTGGAAGTGGGGCGAAATGGCTTGGGGTGTGACGGTCGGGAATTGCGTGATCAGGACGCCATTTTTGACAGCCTGAAGCATGCGAGTTGGAACCGACTGTTTCATTTGTACGATGCGATGAAATTGGGCATTCCAATTCGAAAGATTTACGAATTGACCAAAATCGATCCGTGGTTCTTGCGCCAAATCGAGGAGCTCGTGTATTTGGAGGAGGCCATTGGCCAATACAACCTCAATACCATCCCCGAAGCCTTGCTGAGAGAGGCGAAACAAAAAGGATACGCCGATCGTCAGATTGCGCACATGCTGGAGTGCCTAGAGTCGGAGGTGCATACCCACCGGGTGAACCTCGGAATCGTTCGTACCTACAAGCTCGTGGATACCTGCGCTGCGGAATTCCCTGCAAAAACGCCGTATTACTACTCAACGTTTGAAGTCGAGAACGAAAGCGTCGTCAGTGATAAGAAGAAAATTGTGGTGCTCGGAAGCGGCCCGAACCGCATTGGTCAGGGGATTGAATTTGATTATTGTTGTGTCCATGGGGTGATGGCGGCCAAAGAGTGCGGGTATGAAACAATCATGATCAACTGCAATCCGGAGACCGTTTCTACGGATTCGGATACAGCTGACAAATTGTACTTCGAGCCGGTATTTTGGGAGCACATTTATGACATCATATTGCACGAGAAACCGGAAGGGGTTATCGTGCAACTCGGGGGCCAAACCGCCTTGAAACTCGCTGAAAAACTCGAGCGCTTTGGCATAAAAATCATCGGTACGAGTTACCGAGCATTGGATTTGGCGGAAGATCGCGGTTCTTTTTCGACGCTGTTGCGCGACCAAAAGGTACCCTATCCTGAATTCGGCGTCGTCGAGACCGCCGACGAGGCCAATGAACTCAGTAAAAAACTCGGATTTCCCTTACTTGTTCGCCCGAGCTATGTACTCGGAGGACAACGCATGAAAATCGTCATCAACGAGGACGAATTGGAACGTCATGTGATTGATATTTTCCGCGACATGCCGGATAACAAAGTGCTGCTGGATCATTACCTCGACGGGGCCATCGAGTGCGAGGCTGATGCCATTTGCGATGGCGATGAAGTGCGGATCATCGTGATCATGCAGCACATCGAACCGGCGGGCATCCATAGTGGAGACAGCTACGCCGTGCTGCCGCCCTACAACCTCGGTGATTTGATCATTTCCCAAATCGAAGAATACACCAAGCGCATTGCGTTGGCACTCGAAACCGTTGGGTTGATCAACATCCAATTCGCGGTGAAGGATGATAAGGTTTACATCATCGAAGCCAATCCGCGTGCCTCGAGAACCGTTCCGTTCATTGCGAAAGCCTATGGCGAGCCGTATGTCAATCACGCTACCAAAGTGATGATGGGCGAGGCCAAATTGAAGGATCTCCCACACAATCCGAAACTCGACGGCTACGCTGTCAAGATTCCGGTATTCTCTTACGAGAAATTCCCGGAGGTCAAGAAGGAACTCGGACCTGAGATGAAGTCGACGGGAGAAGGCATTCGATTCATTCCAAATTTGCGTGATCCTTTCTTCCGCAAGGTTTACAGCGAGCGAAACCTCTACCTGAGTAAGTGATGTTTGCGGGCTTGATTCGAACCCTAGCAACCATCGTATTGGTGTGGTTTGTGTTTCGTTGGCTTGATCGGATGTTTGGAGGAAGAAGCCGAGGCCGCGCTCAAGGGCAAAAGCATGCGAACAAAAAACACCATGCGGGAGATGCGAATGCT
>JBMSHA010000167.1:0-4561 GCA_049416245.1 Flavobacteriales bacterium
GAGTCGTGCGGTTCCTACACACAAGCCATTCAAATGTTTGTCAGGAACGATACCGTTGGACCGGTTTGGACCGGTACCGGTTGTCAAAACGTTGTTGCGCTCTGTTACGATGAGGCGAATGGGGCTGTTGAAATCCCTGAACCGTGCGCCTTTGAGTTTGAAGACCAATGCGGAGAACCGCTGTCACCCACGCTCTCGGAATCCGTCATTTCCGGCGACCTGGAATTGGCGGGCACTGATCCTTTCGAAATCCAGCGAATCTATTCTGCAATGGACTGCAGCGGCAATACGACCGAGCTTATCCAGACCCTCATTTTCGATGGCACGACGTGTCCAGTGGCTCCCGCCACACCAGCACCAACTGGACGAATCGATGCCAAACCCGCGTTGCGCAACCGAGCGAGCGAAGGAAGCGTTGCATCATGGAATGCCCAGATTTATCCGAATCCCAGTGACGGAAAATCAAGGCTCCGCATTCAACTCGAACCCGAAGCAAGCGCCCAAATCACCGTCTTAAACCTCGCTGGCCAAATCATGGCTCGATCGGCAATCGCCCATGGTCTCGACACAGAACAGGCCATCGTTGAACTCGACGCACAGGGTTGGCAATCGGGTTGTTACCTGGTGCAGGTACAAGTGGGTCAGCACCGTGAAACGCTTCGCTGGCTCATCAAAAATTGACCGTTTCAACGGTGTCTTGTTGACCTACGATATTGAACGAATCAAACCCGAGACTGTTGACTTTGTAACTTGCCTAACTAAAGATATCCGCATGCAATCCTCCCTTCACTGCCGATCGCTCTTCAGCATCATTGCACTGTTCTTTTTCGCAAACCTCGCCGCTCAAGACGCAGGCACTGGGGGGTTGCCATACAACCCGGACAGCGACAGCAATGGCATCATTGATGTGAGCGATTTGCTCGTGTTTCTTCCTTACTACGGCGAGAATTTTTTACCCGAAGGGGCCATCCCTATTGAGTTGGGCGGAACGGGGGCCACCTCCGCTTCAGCGGCAAGAGATTCATTGGGACTCTCAGCGGTTCAAGATTCGACGGTAGGTAATGAGTCGTATGCGTGGGTATCCCAATCATTGCGTGTTCAGCAAGAATTCGCCCAAGGTTATGGAGTTTCTGCATCAGGCACCTACGCCCATGCATCCGGCATCAATACGACCGCGAGCGGGGCATACAGCAATGCGCAAAATCGCCTTTCAGTGGCCAGTGCGACTTGTGCCAGCGCAGAAGGGGAAGGAACGACTGCCAGTGGAACCGCCAGTCATTCTGAGGGAATGCTGACCGCTGCAACAGGCTTGACCGCGCACGCGGAGGGATACAACACGGATGCAACATCGAGTTATTCCCACGCAGAAGGTTATGCCACCTTAGCCGGGAGCACTGCTGCACACGCAGAAGGTTATTTAACGGGTGCGCTGGGGCTGTATGCTCATTCAGAAGGTCGACAAACTGAGGCTGGTGGATCCGCATCCCATGCAGAAGGACAAGACGCTGGTGCCTCTGGAGACGTTGCACATGCCGAAGGATTTCAAACCATAGCGGGCGGATACGCGAGTCATGCGGGTGGATACGCAAGCACCGCGGCTGGACTTTACAGCCGTGCTGTTGGCCGCAACACTACCACCATCGCTACGGCGAGCTTTGCCACGGGAAATGGCACGGTCGCAGACCAAGAAAACAGCACAGCGTTAGGACAATTCAACTCGTTGGGAACTTCCGGCGCACTGCTTACCGTTGGCAACGGCAGTTCTGACGAAATGCGATCCAATGCATTTGAAATTCACGCGGATGGCCACGCAGTCATTCACGGAGACGCTGTCGTCGAAGGCACGGTGCTTGCGGGAGACATGGACCTGGTGCTCGCATTGAGCGAGTTGCTTTCAACGGTCGATTCGTTGCAGTCAATAATCGCGACCATGCAGACGCAGATTGATGGATTGACTGGGGGCGAATAAAGTCCGGCTGGTTGTCCGGCTGGTTGTGCACTTCCTGAAAACAAAAATCCCCAGCATTGCGCTGAGGATTGGCTGTTCCCCGACCAGGACTCGAACCTGGAAAAACGGCACCAAAAACCGGTGTGTTACCATTACACCATCGGGGAGTGCTAGCGACTATCAAGCCGTAAAGCGGTGGCAAAGATAAAAAGGAATTCGCGAATTCGATGCAATCATCCCCGTTCAATTATCTTCGGGAGCATGATGCAATTGATGAATTTGATCGGCGGAGAATTGACCGGTCCTGAGGATGGGCGTTGGCTGGACAACATCGAACCGGCAACCGGTCTGGTATTCAGTCAAATCCCGCGCTCCAACCAATCCGATGTTGAGCGCGCGGTCCAAGCCGCTCAGCGCGCATTTCCAGCCTGGTCATCCACACCCCTCGAAGAACGAGCCGCGTGTTTGAGAAGATGGGGGCAATTGATTGCCCAGCATTCAGAAAAACTCATTGCATCTGAATCACAGGATAACGGGAAGCCCGTTTCCCTCGCTCGTTCAGTCGACATTCCACGCGCCCAGAAAAACCTCGAATTTTTTGCCGGCGCCATCGAGCATTTCGCCTCAGAATCGCACATTCCTGCCGGCGCCACCCACATTCACTACACGCACCGCAAGCCCATCGGCGTCGTTGGCTGTATTTCACCGTGGAACCTGCCTTTGTATTTATTTACATGGAAGATCGCCCCGGCCTTGGCCGCGGGGAACTGTGTCATCGCCAAACCTTCAGAAGTTACGCCCGTTACCGCTTGGATGCTCTCAACGTGGGCTGCGGAAGCGGGATTTCCTCCCGGAGTCTTCAATGTCGTTCACGGCCTGGGACCAGAAGCTGGCCAAGCCATCGTCGAGCATCCGCAAATCAAAGCCATCTCCTTCACGGGTGGAACGAACACCGGAGCGCACATCGCAAGAACCACTGCCGGCCAGTTCAAAAAATTGAGCTTGGAACTCGGAGGAAAAAATCCAGCGCTGATTTTCGCCGATTGCAACTTCGAAGAAGCTGTCAAAACGACTGTTCGCTCTTCATTCGCAAACCAAGGCCAGATTTGCCTTTGCTCCTCCCGAATCTTGATTGAGGACGCGATCTACGATCAGTTCCGGGACGCGCTCGTCGCCAAGGCGCAGAAAATCGAGCCCGGCGATCCGGCACTTTCCGAAACCAAAATGGGCGCCATGTCCTCTCAAGGTCACCGCGACAAAGTCCTCGGTTACATCGAGACGGCCAAGGAATTGGGCGCCACGGTATTGTGCGGTGGTGCCGCGGCTCCTGCTCCAAATGAGCGTTGTTCGCAAGGATATTTCATCCAACCGACCATTCTGGAGGGATTGGACGCACAGTGCGCCGTCAATCAAGAAGAGATCTTTGGGCCGGTCATCACACTGCAACGTTTTAGCAACGAGGAGGAAGCCATTGCCTTGGCCAATGCGAGCAATTACGGGTTGGCCGCGACGATCTGGACACAAGATCTATCTCGAGCTCACCGAGTGGCTTCACAAGTAGAAAGCGGCATTGCCTGGATAAACTGTTGGCTCGTCAGGGACCTTCGCACTCCGTTTGGAGGGGTGAAGGCCAGTGGAGTGGGTCGAGAAGGTGGATTTGAGGCGTTGCGGTTTTTCACTGAAGCCCAAAACGTGTGCATCCCTACACGTTGATTCATTGATGCAATAACCGCTCGAGTTCTGTTTCGCTGGCCTCATAACGCACCTTATTTCCGTTGGTGAAAAACCAACCGAAGTAACGTTCAATCCAATCGGAAACATTTCGAAACTTGGCGTACATCAGTGTGAAATCGTCTCGCAAAATAGTGTCACAAGAACACATTATCAACGTTCGATTATGGAAAATTGTTTTCCGTCAGGCTGAAATTTATCGCCGAACTCCTCACCTTTCTAGGCTGCACGCGACTTACGTGAAAACCAGAACGATGAAAAAAAATTTAAGCCTCCCAATTCTTCTGTACCCCGCATTATTGCTGATGAGCGGCTGTGTTACCATGAGACAATTCGACGAATTGCAATTGGATCTGGATCGAATTGCGGAAGAAAATCGACGACTGACTTTATCGAATCAAGATGGAGAAATTGAGCGTCGCGAACTCAGTGGAAGGGTCGATGTGTTGACCGGAGCTAATCAATCGCTCGTTGCGGACACCAGTCGACTGGGTCGGGCACTTTCGGAGGCACGCGAAGACATCAAAAAATTGGAAAACTTAAACGACGTTCTGACTTCCGAAAGTTCATCCCGCATGGCGGCTATCAATGATGAGAATCGCGCCCTGTTGGAAGAATTGAGTCGGAACCGCAGCGAGTTGCAAGCACAAGAAGATGATTTGCTCCGCCTGAATACCAACCTCGAGCAACGTGAATCGGAATTGAAACAGCGCTCTCAGCGCATCGAAGAGTTGGAAGGATTGCTTGCCGCCCGAGATGCAGCCGCGGAGGCGCTGCGGTCACAATTGGCCGAAGCGCTGCTTGGTTTCGCTGACAAAGGGTTGACGGTGGAGCAACGAAATGGCAAGGTTTACGTCAGCTTGGAGGCTCAATTGCTCTTCC
>JBMSHA010000168.1:0-4529 GCA_049416245.1 Flavobacteriales bacterium
CGGGTTACCGTCCGGGGGATGATTTGTTGATCGCTTTGGATGCAGCGGCCTCGGAATTTTATGACGCCAAGTCGGGTCGATATGTATTCCAATCAACGGGAGACCGCATGACCGGTTCAGAGTTGGTCGATTTCTGGAAGGGATGGTCGGAAAAGTATCCGATTGTGAGCATCGAGGATGGATTGGCCGAGGACGATTGGGACGGCTGGAAGTTGATGACGGATGCGATCGGTGATAAAGTTCAATTGGTCGGTGATGATCTCTTTGTAACCAACACCCACCGGTTGGCGCGTGGAATCGAGAACAACATCGCCAATTCGATTTTGGTGAAGGTGAACCAAATCGGGACGCTCACTGAAACGATTGAGGCAGTAAGCTTGGCCCACCGGAACAGCTACACCAGTGTAATGAGTCACCGAAGCGGTGAAACGGAGGACACGACCATTGCTGATTTGGCAGTCGCTCTGAATACGGGACAAATCAAGACGGGTTCCGCAAGTCGTTCCGACCGTGTTGCGAAGTACAACCAACTGCTCCGGATTGAGGAGGAATTGGGTGCCGCAGCGATTTACCTCGGAAACGCATTCCGAGGCTGATTCTCCAGCGAATTAATTCGATTTTGTAAACGGCACCGGGTCAATTTGGCCCGGTGTCTGTTGTAATAGGCCGTAGATCCGGAATTCGGTTCGGTCATTCACCTCGTGGTTGTAGAATGCACAGGGCTCGCCGGGCAAGCAGTTGTTCCGAAGTTCGTCAACGCCTTTGCCGATGCTCAAGAGCTGCTTTGAAGACACACCCGCCCTTAGCAGAAACGACTCTACCTCGATTGCACGGCTTTTTGAAATGCGGTTGTTGGGCTGGTCGAATACGTCCCAAGCGGAGGCGTTCTCGTGCCCTCGAATTTCCATGAAGACGTCAGGATTGAGTTTCAAGAAATCGGCCAATTCGTAAAGAACCATTTCAGAAGAACGCGTCAAGACGTCCACGCCGTCCCAATCAATTCCGCCGATTTCAAAAGGCGTTCCGCCCATCCAGCGTGCTGCAAATCGCTCATCATTGAGGGTTTTGATCTTGGCCATTTTCACCTCCCAATAAGGGTCCGGCGTATCCGTCGAAAGCACTTTGCTCACGGTGATGTAGCCTGGTAATTCACAAACCACTTCGTATCCATGGTTCAGCGGAAGGCCCAGTTCTATCCTGCCATCCAATCCTGTGCGGGTGTCCCAAGCTGAACCGTCGCGCAAATCGATCCAACGCATGGGAACGCGTGGCAGGGGTTCACCGGTAGAATAGTCGGTAATGAGAACTTCATATGCGATGGACAAGCCCGTATCCTCCACCCGGAAAATTTCATCCAATCCCGATCGATTGGAACAGAAGAATGCATGTCGCCCATCCGATTCCGGCGCGAAGGCAAAATCATCTGCCAGGCTGTTGATGGGGAAATTGAGGCGGACGGGCTCTTTCCAAGCATCGCCGTCTCGCCAATGGCGAAATTCCGGGGCGACATCCGGATCAATTTCGGTCCAAAACACGTCCAGTCCGCCCAAGGTGGGATGGCCGTCCGAAGCGAAGTACAACCGCCCTTGCGCATCAAAAGCAGGGAAAACTTCGTCTCCCGGTGAATTCACTTCAGGACCGAGATTCAATGGCTCTTCCCAAAACGTGCCGTTGCGCTCAGACACCCATAAGTCCATTCCCCCCTGTGCTTCAGGTGATGGGAGGTCGGTGGAGAAGTACAAGCGATTGCCGTCGGGCGAAAACGTAGGATGGGCGAAAACGTATCCTTTCTCAACGAATGGAAAAGGCCGGGCTTCTCCCCACGAGCCATCTGCCATCCGTCGAGCAATGAGCAGTTGATAGCCGCCCTCTTGCGGATCCCCGAACCAAGACAATCCTCCATCACTCTTTCGAGAATAAGCGATGTTCCGACCGTCTGGTGAAAGGCTGATGATGCCATCGTGTTCCGGGAGGTCCCATTCCACGACATCTTTTGCCCTCATGATTCGGGAATGGTTATCGGCCAATTCCAACATCCACGTTTGATTGCGATCCAGCCGAGCCTTGTGGTCGGGTTCACCCCAGCGAAACGGCTCACTTGAAAAATAGAGTTTTCCGTCGCTGATTCGGGGGGCAGAAGCCGTCTCGAGTCCGGGGAAACGCAAGGGGCTGATTTCCCAATGCCGGTTATCCTCGGTGACATGCAATTGCGCCTCGCATTGGTCCCAAATCTTTTGGACATAGGCAGGTACTTCGTCCAGTACCATGAAGCCTTCCAAAACATCCGCTGCCTCTGCATACTTGCCCTGTTGCATCATGCTTTTCGACCAATTCACGCGGTCTTCATCGGTCAAAGCCGTGCGATAGCCCAGCTCTTCGAAGGTGCGCTCAGCCGCAGCAAAATCCATCATCATCATTTGGGTTTTTCCCAGTAAGCGCCAGCTCATTGTATCGTTCGGCCATTTGGCCAGGGCTTTATTCAAATTCATTGCCGCATCTTCATAATGGGCACGTTCGTGCATTCGCAATCCTTTCCAGAAGTAACGCGAACCGCAAGAACTGAGGACAAGCGCTGCGGAGAGGATCAGGAGGGAAGCGGAAAGGGCTGAACGAGAAGGGTTCATGGGTGTCATGCTTTGCAAACCGCGAGGGAATCCCACAGTTTCAAAAGCAATGATAGCTGAAATTGGAAGTGTTTATCGACCGTCTATTCGGCGTCTTTCCACAACGTAAGGTGGGATAATGCCACTCCTGCAGCTACTGAAACATTCAAGCTCCCGGTTTTGCCCCGCATGGGTAAACGCAGGTGGAGTGGGCATTTCCGCTCGACTTCTGCTGAAATCCCAGATTCTTCGTCGCCGAGAACAAGGCATATTGGACCATCTTGACGGTGAGTATGGATGGTTTTTTCAGCTTTTTCGCTCAAGGCGACTGCCGTGATTCCACTTTGGCTCAATTCCTCCAGCGCACGAGAAAGGTCCGGCACCCTTGCTACGGGCAAGCGCAATAAAGCGCCAGAGGAAGATTTGATCGCATCTTCTTGAATGGGAGCCACACCGAAAGACGGAATGATCAAGGCCGTTGCACCGAAACACTCTGCACTTCGCGCAATGGCACCAATATTTCTGACATCCGTGACACCGTCCAGTGCCACGAATAGTGGTGTTTCCCCGGCTTCGAAAGTTCGGGTGACCAATTCATCCAAAGGGTGGTAGGTGATGGGAGAGAGAAAGGCAATGATGCCTTGGTGATTTTTGACCGTGACGCGATGGAGTTTTTCTTTCGGCACACGTTGCACCGGGATATTCAGTTGTTTGAGTTGTGCGAGCAATGCTGAGGTGCGTTCGCCTTTTTCATCCCGTTGAATCATTACGCGTTGGAAATCCTTGCCCGCTTCCAGGGCCTCCTGAATCGGATGCCAACCCATGATGTAAGAGCCTTTGGGAGGGCGCTTGGGGCCGTTGTAGTAATTTTTCTTTCCTCCCGACGGGATACTTTGATCATGGTCTCGGCGCGGTGCGCGGTCGGGTGTGGGAAGGTCAAAAGGCATATTCCTCAGATTGTGCGATGGGTCCTGTACGTCGACGCCAAAGGTACCGGCAAATCAGTCTGCTTTGATACGCCCGTTTCGCCAATTCGTCACCATGCGATCCCAAGGAGCTCGAAATTGGATGTTCCTGCTGAGCGCATAAAATTGGGAGTCCCACGGATGCTCGACATGTAAAAAACGGAATGTGATGGCATTCGCTGATCCTTCCTCACCGTAGATCCACCATTCGCTGTCGCTTGATCGGCGGACTTTGTCCGGTACACCGAGCACGATATGTACCATGCCTCGGTCTGTTTGCCAGCCCGGATATACACCCGAGAAATAACGGTTCGCCTCTTCCACGCGGCCGTAGTACGTAGCAATCAATGCGGCCGAGGCGTCTTTTTCATTGCCACAACTGAGCCAAAACGCATCCAATGCAGCTTTGGGATCGGAGGCATTGGTCATGCGGTCAAATTCCGACCGCGATGTAATGTAACGACTCGATTGGATCATCAGATTCAAATCACGGACGAGCGGATGATCAGCTTGTGTTCCATGAATGCGATGAGCTAACCGCAACTTCCCATTGGAGGTGGGTTGGCCAATGATATTGATGCCGGGTTGGACAATGTAGCCACTCCAGCCGGAATCGTCGGCTTTCCACTCGGAGCGGATTACGGGTTGAAGGGTATCGGACTTGTCTTTGGACTGTGTGAAGGGAGGTGCAGGGAGATGGGAGGGTACGGCGATGCTCGCATGTTGCCAATCCGAGCCAGGCAATGTTTGAAAATACAAAGTGTCTCCTTCAGCAGCGAGTTCTCCATACACAGGCCAGCCATCACTCTGAAAGGGCGTTCGCGGAACCCCCGGCTCGGGCAAAGGAACCGTCCAAGTAGCTTGTGCATTTCGATGCAAGTCGTCGAGGGTCATTTCAATCAGATTGGTGGACGGATTCCAATCTGCAGCGAATTCCGCTAAGGATACACGCCATTGCAAT
>JBMSHA010000169.1:0-4528 GCA_049416245.1 Flavobacteriales bacterium
AATGGGTCAGCGCCACCTGGCTGTGCTCGGCGTACACCGGGTTGCTGTGGTTGGTGAGCAATTCGACGTGATCGAGCGTCACGTCCGAGAACCAGGCGGCGACGGCCGCACGGTCGTGCACCGGATGCAATCCGGCCGATGCGTCTTCTATGGTCGCATAGCGGATGATGGACGGATGAGTCGCCGCGTCGAATTGGATGTTGCCCCACGGCGCATCGTATGCAGGGTTGAGTCGGAACACCACAGGTGCAGCGGACGAACCATCGGCTACGAGTTGGCCTTGGATGACGAGTTGGGCGTCCGTCGGAAACCAAATTTCCACGCCCGGCTCCACCACGAGCGACACGTTCGGAAGTACGGTGCTGGTGCCCTGTGCCAAATACGGGGAGCAGTCCGCGGTCAACGTCAAATCCTGCTCAATCCACAGCGGCAAAATACATTCGCCCGTGGGTTCGTAACGAGCGACATACCCCGCGTCGCCGTTGAGCACCACCGGGAGCGGGTTGGTCGTCGAGAAGATGGATTCGTACGGTGTGTACGCCGATAGCGTCAAGTCAAAACTGATGTCCGAGCTGTTGGCCGAGAATTGATGGATTTCCACCGCGACGACGTTTTCGCCGGGCTGCACCACGATGGGCAGGGCGTATTCGTACCAATTGCTTTCGGCTGCACCGCCCGCAAAATCCACGGAGAACGTATCGAAGGCGATGTCCCCGCCGGGCATGTTGCTTCGGAAGACTTCGGTGCCGTTGAGGTAGACCACGGCACCGTCGTCGCGGCGCAGTTGGAAGAAGCCGGTCAATTCGGTAGCGGCGGCCAAGCCGGGGTCGAAGGCGTGGCGGAAGTAGGTCGTGACGTGCTTGTTTTGGGCATCGTCACCGTACGAAACGACGGTCACTTCGTCGCCGTCGCCGTACCCCAATTCGGCGTTGCCGCTGGCCCACGCCGCGTCGTCATAATCAGCGACGCGCCATGCAGTACCGAGGTCATTGCCGGAATCGTTGTATTTCCAAACAGAGCCCTCCTCGATCCAAGATTCCGTGCCGACCTGTGACCAGCCGACAAACGCAAATCCAGGAAGCGGCTCGGCGGTCAACTCAAGCGGCATATCTTCGAAATAAGGACCGCTCCAAGGGCTGCCGGGGATGCGGAACGCGTTCAGGCGAATGGCACCGGCCTCGGCGGGCAGGTTGTCCGTGTACAACTCGACTTGTGGAGCCAATCCAAATTCCGCTGCCAAATCCGCCAGCATGAAAGGCGACCGCTCCGTGGCAAAAGTCCGCAAGTTTTCGATTTCATCCTCCCAGAATTCAACGGTCGCGATGCCATCACCGTAAGACGACGTTGTGCCCGACCAGCGCTCCACGTGATGCGGCACCTCCGGGGCAATTCGCGCTGCCCATGTGTCGATGATACTGTGAACGCGCTGCGGGTGGAAAGCTGTGTGGAGGTGGTCGGTGAACCGTCGGGCGAAAAAGTCGGCAAATCCCGGGTTCTCAAGCGCATGCCGAATCCACGTCCGGGCGTAGTCGTAGTTGTTGTTTTGCGGCACGGTAAACCCGTCGATGTCATCGTTCGTGGAACCGGAAAATCCGCGATCGAGATCCGTGAATACATATTGCCATTGGCCGCCCGCTTGCGGCTTCCACTGCACGACGTTGTGTCCCCAACTGCTGTTGCTCGCCCAAATTTCGGTAGCCCAGTAGTCGGCGAAATTGGTCATGTCCACTTCTGCGGCTACCGCGTCGAAATTGGCTTGCACGCTCAGATCCTCATTGAAGAACGCGTCCATGATTGCAAACGCCGAATCGCTGCCCGCTTCCACCCCACCATCATCCGTGATGAGATCAAACGTGCCCGCAGCTACACCGTGATTCTCTTCTACGAATTCCTCGTCCACACGAGAACGGATGTTGTGGATGCCCATGTACTCGCCGTTGATGAACACGATGCTCGGGCGAAATCCTTGGTGGTCGACGTGGGCATTCACCTGCGGCAGGGATTGGCTCAAACCGTCCCGCATCAAGGTGTACGCCCAATCCGATCCGCTGGCGCGCAAGACAAAATTGTCAAACTTGGAGCGGTCGCGATCGTGAAATAACGGGTAATCCAGGCTGCCTGCCCCGTATCCGCTGCGGAAATAAATCCCCAGCATCTTTTGCGGCAACATCCAGCTGTTTTGGCCGTTGATTTTGACGCCTGCACGTTCGTTGAAAGCGGCTTCGTTGTTGCCGTCGTTTTCGAAAAACTCGACGTTCAGAGGCCATTCCCACTCCGGCTTGAAATTTTGCACGTAGATGCCCGTGTCCGGATCCCAAAAATGGTCTGGATCGGTCACCAGCGAGAATACCGGCAACGGGCGCTCGACCAAACTGGAATCGAAAAAGTAGGAATGCGTGACCACGGGGCCGGGAATGCGAGCTTCCTCAAAAACTCGAGCGCGCAAGAACGTGGAAGATTCGATCGCCAACGGCTCAGAAAAGAGCGCGTCATCGAGGGTGGGTTCTCGGCCGTCGGTGGTGTAGCGGATTTCGCCCGCAAGCGCAGTCAATTCCAATTGCAGCGCTTCATCATAAAAACCGCCTTCAACCGAAAAATAGGGAATGCCTTGTGTGATGCCCGCATAGGCTGAGGAGTTGTTGTTACTGCTCCCGATGGTCGGGGAGTCGAACCACCCCCATTCCGAAGCCGCATCGGCCGTGCGCCCGTAACTCACATCCGTCGTTTGCATGGAAAATGAAATTCCATCCACCCAATTTCCTCCTGCATCGTATACAGCTAACTCTTCACCGATGCTGCTCAATTTGAAAGAGCTGTGGAGTGCGCTGGCTGATGTGTTTTCACCGTCGCACCAAACCAATAAGAACTCTCCAGTGCCGATGGTGATGCCGTCGGGGAACGTCCACTTCAAGGTATCGTTGAAATTGTCCGTCAAATGCCACCCGCTGAGGTCGATGTCCATGCCGCCAGCATTGTACAATTCGACCACGTCGCTCGAGTTTTCGAAATCCGGATCGTCCACCAGCAAGGAATTGGACGCTACCAATTCGTTGATGACGAGTTGGCTCGTCGCTGGCACCGCACATCCTGCGATCACCAACAGGATGATGTAACGTTTCAATTTCATTGCGGGTTGGTTTGGCCATCTGTGTCGTGGCCTCCAAAGAAGTACGTCAATGCGCCCAAAAGCGTTGGGTACGGAGGATCGGTGCTCCGTCGGCATCGGTGCCCGAGAATTGAGCAATCACCAAACCGCGAGCACCCCAATCCGCAGCGCTCAACTGATGTCGCCCTGCTGGTATGTTGAGCGAACGCAACCAACGACCGTCTACAGCGAACGCATCCAGCACCAAATCCATTTGGCATTCAACGTACAGGTCGTATTCTGTCGCCCAGATGCGCAAGCGTTCGGAGGTGTCCAGGCAGTCGGGACAATCGATGTTGGTCACGGCCTCATTTACCGTCAACGAGGTGCCGCCGTACGAATCACCGCTGTTGCCATACGCGCCGTTCGCCGCCAACATGCTCGCATAAAACGTCACATCGCCTTCGCCCCCGGCGGGCGCGCCCCAAAAAAGTCCAAACGTGTTTCCCGGGCTCAAGTCATTATGTTCCACAATGTGGCGCCCGTTCACGTCCTCGAGTTGTGCGTTGTCTGTGCACGCAATGAATGTTCCCGCGTTGCTACCGTCCGCAAAAACGGCCGTCGCTTGAAACCCATATCCCGCAGGGGCACCCGTCGCCCCTACTGTGAATTCCACGTAATACTCTGTGTAGGGCACGAACGTTGTAACCGGTTCTTCGGCCCCTTCGAACGGGTAAACCGCGATGCTTGGGGTGACTGTGTAGGAGCCGTTGCTGTGGCATGCCGTGCACACCTGCTGACTTCCGGGAGCCCCTGTTCGGTCTTTATTTTGCTGCTCCGCCACACCGTTGTGATGTGACATGAGCGTCAATGCAAACATGAACACGGCCATCGAAGCTATGGCGCTCCATTTCGAAATTCCGGTGGACTTCATCGAGGAATAATTTGATGCAAGATAAGAACCCTGCTTTGGCCTAACTTGGTTGCATGCAACAATCTGTTTGGATGCTCCTAGGAGCCATGACCATCAGTATGACCTCATCAAGCCAAATTTGGCAAGTCATGGCAGAACCGCACCTCAACATGCGGGAAACTCCCGTCGACGGGCGGATCGTTGAATCCATAGGGTATGGCGAGTCTGTCGAACCCACCGGACGAACGTTCGGACTCGACACGATCAATGGTTTGGCAGGTACGTGGATTGAAGTGCGATGGAGTCCAGAAGATTACCCTGTTCAAACGGGAGTCGTATTCGATGCCTACCTCTGGCCGGGTGAAGTCCCGTTGTTGTTTGATGATTGGGCGCGCAAACGGGGCGAATCACCGGAAACTTTCGAAGCATTTGCCTTGCGAACCGTCGATGGTGACGCCATCCAATTGACAGGATCATGCTCCGAAGACTACGGTGGGCCATCATCAGAACAAACTTACCTCGAAGTCGCC